>NZ_JBHVDD010000072.1:0-53221 GCF_042802995.1 Streptomyces sp. NPDC057438 | reverse complement strand
CGCCGCCGCTCGTTGGCCGGGCGCCCGCCTAAGATCTAGGGGGTGTGGGTGACGGGCGGGTGGCGCGCTGGGCGCCACCCGCCGTCGTCCCTACAGCGCTACGACCGTGAAGGTCAGGCCTGCTCGGCGTCCGCGGCCGGAGCCTCAGCCGGAGCCTCGGCGGCGGCCGGGGCCTCCTCCGCGGCGGGGGCCTCGGCGGCGGCCGGAGCCTCAGCGGCGGCGGGAGCCTCAGCGGCGGCGGGAGCCTCGTCGGCCTTCTTCTCGCCCTCGAGCAGGTCGCGCTCCCAGGCGGCCAGCGGCTCGCCGGCGGCCTTGTCGCCCTTGCCCTCGGTGGCGACGCGGGAGCGGGAGATGAGGCCCTCGGCGACCGCGTCGGCGATCACACGGGTGAGCAGCGTGACGGAGCGGATCGCGTCGTCGTTGCCCGGGATCTTGTAGTCGACCTCGTCGGGGTCGCAGTTGGTGTCGAGGATGGCGACGACCGGGATGTTGAGCTTCCGGGCCTCGCCGACCGCGATGTGCTCCTTCTTGGTGTCCACGATCCAGACGGCGCTGGGCACCTTCTGCATCTCGCGGATACCACCGAGGGTCTTCTCCAGCTTGGCCTTCTCGCGCGAGAGCACGAGAAGCTCCTTCTTGGTGAGACCCGACGCGGCGACGTCCTCGAAGTCGATCTGCTCGAGCTCCTTGAGGCGCTGCAGACGCTTGTAGACGGTCGAGAAGTTGGTGAGCATGCCGCCCAGCCAGCGCTGGTTGACGTAGGGCATGCCGACGCGGGTCGCCTGCTCGGCGATCGCCTCCTGCGCCTGCTTCTTCGTGCCGACGAACATGACCGTGCCGCCGTGGGCGACGGTCTCCTTGACGAACTCGTAGGCGCGGTCGATGTACGACAGCGACTGGAGCAGGTCGATGATGTAGATGCCGTTGCGCTCGGTGAAGATGAAGCGCTTCATCTTCGGGTTCCAGCGACGGGTCTGGTGACCGAAGTGGACGCCGCTTTCCAGCAGCTCCCGCATCGTGACGACGGCCATGGCCGTTCTCCTTGATTTGCTCGGTTGTGCCGCGGGAACCGGACGGCTCCCGCGCCTGACGCCCGCGTTGCGCCGTTGCCACGAAGGACCGAGGGGCGCTGATACAGACCACAGAAGGGCCTCGTACCGGGGCGTGCGAAGTCGACCCGGTGACCCGGATCGCCACCAGAAGTGTACGGGACCCGCGAGGCCCCGGGTGACGCCGATATCCACAACCGGCCGGTACTCCACAGATCCCGGCCATGATCGCCCGCCGCGCGGGACGCTTTCCCCATGTCCGACGAGACGACCCACGAGACGGCACGCAGGCGAACGGTCCGCCGGCCCACGGCCGCGTGGACAGCTCTGCTGCTCTGCCTGACGACGGCTCTCCTGGCCACGGCCTGGACGACGCCGCCGCGCGCCGCCCCGGCGCCGCCCGTTCCCGGAGGGTCCGTGCCGGCGGTCGGCCGCGCCTGGCCGGTGGGTCTGCGCCCTCCGGTGGTACGCGCCTGGGAGCCGCCGCCCACCCCTTACGCGCGGGGCCACCGTGGTGTCGATCTGTCCGCCCCGGCGGGCTCCGGGGTACGGGCGGTGGCGGCGGGCCGCGTCGCCTTCGCGGGACGGGTGGCGGGCCGGGGCGTCGTCACGGTCGAGCTGACCGGCACCGGCGACCCGCCTCTGCGCACGACCTACGAACCCGTCCGGACCGCGGTGCGCAAGGGCGACGAGGTGACCGCGGGCGCCCTCCTGGGCACGCTGGAACCGGCTCCCTCCCACTGCCCGACGGCCTGCCTCCACTGGGGCCTGCGCAGAGGTGACACCTACCTGGACCCTTTGTCGCTGCTGCCGCCATGGCTGCTGCGCAGGGGCCCGTCCCGCCTCCTGCCGGTGCCCCGGTAGGGCCGCCCTGCCCCCGGCAACCCCTCCGAGACCTGCTGTCAGGGACGGCGGGTCCGTGCCTCGCCCTCGACTCCGGGGAGCCGTGCACCACGCCCGGCCGTGCACCACGCCCGGCTGTCCGGCTGTCCGGCTGTCCGGCGATCATGTCCGCCGCGGCGGACGGGCCGGCGGGCGCGGACCGGCCGGGCGGCACCCCACAGGCGCCACCCCGCGAGACCCCAGGCGAGCCCTGCTCGATGAGGTCGGCCCGGCGCCGGAGGGCGCGCCGAAGGGCGGGGTTCAGCCCCGCACACCCCGCAGAGCCATCCCCACGGCCGCCTCGGTGATCGCGGAGGGATCCTCGGCGGCCCCCAGTTCGATACGCCGCACAGCCGCGTCCACGACCCCCTGCAACAGCATCGCGGCCAGCCGGGGCTCCCGCTGCCCGAGCGCCGCGAGCGCCTCCACGATCATCGCGACGAGCCCGCCGTGCGCGGCGCGGATCTTCTCCCGTGCCCCGGCGTCCAGCTCGCTCGCCGAGATGGCCACCACCGCGCGGTGCCGCCGGTCCCCGACCAGCTCCAACTGCTTGCGGACGTACGCCTCGACCTTGCCCTCGGGCCGCTCGACCGCGGCCATCGCCGCCTCGACCTCCGCCGCCCAGACGGGGAGGTCGGCCTCGCACAGTTCCTCGACCACGGCGGCGCGCGACCGGAAGTACTCGTACACGGAGGACCGCGCCAGCCCCGTGCGCTCGGCGAGCGCCGGGAACGTCAGCGCCTCCGTCCCGCCCTCGGACAGCAGGCATCGCGCCGCGTCCAGCAGGGCGGCTCGCTGCATCGACCGGTGCTCGGCCACGGAGGCCGCTCGAATCCTTGGCACGTCGACCACTCTACGGACGGACCGCCACGCACGGGAGTGCCTTCCCCGGCCCGGCCCCGACGGGACCGCCACCGACACCCTCACGGCGGCGGGACGCCGGTCACCGGCCATCAGCCCGGCGGACGCCGGCACCGCGGCGGGCCCGGCCCGGCGGGTCACCGGCCGAGCCGGGTCACCGGCCGAGCCGGGTCACCGGCCGAAGCTCGCCAGCTTCGCCCTCAGCTGCAGCACCGACTTCGTGTGGATCTGACTCACCCGGCTCTCGGTGACCCCCAGCACGTTCCCGATCTCGGCGAGGGTGAGTCCCTCGTAGTAGTACAGCGTCACGACGGTCTTCTCCCGCTCCGGCAGCGTGTTGATGGCCCGTGCCAGGAAGCGGCGCAGCTCGCGGTCCTCGGCGACCTCGACCGGGTTGTCCGCGGCGGTGTCCTCCAGCGTGTCCATCAGGCTCAGCCGGTCGCCGCCCTCGCCCCCGGCGTGCAGCAGCTCCTCCAACGCCACCACGTTGGCCAGCGACAACTGGCTGAACACCGCGTGCAGTTCGTCGACCGCGATCCCCATCTCGGCGGCGACCTCCCCCTCGCTCGGGGTGCGTCTGAGCCGGGACTCCAGGGTGGCGTAGGCCCGCTCGACGTTGCGCGCCTTCTGCCGCACCGACCGGGGGATCCAGTCCAGCGCGCGCAGCTCGTCGATCATGGCGCCCCGGATCCGGGTGATCGCGTACGTCTCGAACTTGATCTCGCGGTCGATGTCGAACTTCTCGATCGCATCGATGAGCCCGAAGACCCCGGAGGAGACGAAGTCGGCCTGCTCGACGTTGGCCGGCAGCCCGACGCTCACCCGTCCCGCGACGTACTTCACCAGCGGCGAGTAGTGCAGGATCAGCTGCTCGCGCAGCCGCTCGTCGCCGCTCGTCTTGTACGTCCGCCACAGCTCGTCGAGTGTCGAGGGGGCGGGGCGCACGCTGCCGCGAGCGGCGGCGGGTACCGCCGCCCGGTCAGACCCGGAGGTGTGCTGGGGCATTCGTCGCCTTGTGCCGTTCTGCCGTGAACTGGGGATGTCTGGGTGAGCTGTCGGTCCGATGTCGAGTTGCCTGTCCTGAGTCGGAATCCTCGTGAGCGTAGCGTGACTGGAGAGTCGCAGTGCGCAAAGGTCGGCTGATCACCGGTGCGCAGATACGTTTTGCTGGTCGACGCGCCGGGCCCGGGTGATCGCACTGAGTGACCGGAGCGGCGCGCCAACTGCCGGGAACCACAAGGGTGTCGGCGTTCCCCCGGACGGCCGAACCCCCTCGGTCAACCCCGCCTCCGATCCGGTGAGACGGAGATCATCGCCTGGCGTGTCAACTTCCAGCCGTCGCCGTGTCGTTCGACGTATCCGAGTGCGCGGAGTTCGTACAGCCTCCCGACCGCGTCGTCCACGGTCGTGCCCGCGTCCCGGGCGATCTCCTCCGCGGCCGCGGGTCCCCGCCCCGGCAGCCCGGCGAGCACCTGCCGCGCTCCGGGTTCCAGCAGGTCGCGGGGGAGCACGGGTCCCCGCCGGTCGGGCGCCAGCTCTCCCATGTCACCGACGAGCTCGACGACTTCGGCGGCGTCGGACACGAGCACCGCATCACCCCTCAGCAGTTCGTGCACTCCTGTCGACAGGGCCGAGGTCGCCGGGCCCGGCACCCCCATCGCGAACCGGCCCAGCCGCTGCGCCGCCCGTGCCGTGACCAGGGCGCCGCTGCGGTAGGCGGCCTCCACCACCACGGTCCCCCTGGTGAGGGCGGCGATGACGCGGTTGCGCAGGATGAACCGGCTCGGCGTCGGATGCTCGCCCGGCGGCAACTCCCCCACCACCAGTCCCTGTTCGGCGATCCGGCTGATCAACTGCACATGCCCCCTGGGGTAGGGCCGGTCCACTCCGCAGGCCAGCACGGCGACCGTCGCCCCGCCGGCCCCGAGCGCCCCCCGGTGCGCGGCCCCGTCCACGCCGTACGCGCCGCCGGACACCACCACCCACCCCCGCTCGGCCAGCCCCGCCCCCAGCGTGGCCGCCATGTGGGCCCCGTACTCCGTGCACGCCCGCGCCCCGACCACGGCCACGGAGCGCAGCGCCCACATCCGCGCATTGGCCCTGCCCCGCACCCACAGCCCGACGGGCCGCGCGTCCCCGAGGTCGTCGAGCTGTCCGGGCCACTCGGTGTCCCCCGGCACCAGGAACCGGACTCCGCGCTCCCGCGCGGTGGCCAGGTCCCCCTCGGGGTCGGCGCGACCGGAACGGACGCGCAGTCCCGCCCACCGCTTCTCCGAGGCGTCCGGCAGCGGTCGCCCGCCGCCGGCGATCCTGCGCGCCACCTCACTCGCCCCGAACTCCCGCAGCCACCGCCCGCCGAGTTCGTCCCCGGGTTCGAGGACACGGGCCAGGAACGCCCGGTCGCGCCGCTCGGCGTCCGACGCGCCGGCGCTCATGGCTCCCCCGCCGGGGAGCCCCGGTGCGCGGCCCTCACGTCAGTGCCCCGATCGCCATCGGCACACCGCGGGGGACTCCGGTGCGCAGCTGCAGGGCCAGGTTGACGTCCGTCGCGTCCGGGCGGTCGTGGCCGACGAGGTCGGCGACGGTCCAGGCCACGCGGAGCACCCGGTCCAGGCCCCGGGCGGTCAGCACGCCCCGCTCCAGGCAGCGCTCGGCCTCGTCCATGGCTCCCGGGGTCGCGTGCCACCGGCTGCGCAGTTCGCGCCCCGGTACCTCGCTGTTCGTGCGCCAGGGCGTCCCGAGCAGACGGGCGGCCGCCCGCTCCCTGGCCGCGCGCACACGGTCGGCCACGGTCGCCGTGGACTCGCCCCGGGCCCCGCGCCGGGTCAGTTCGGACCGGGTGACGCGGTCGATCTCGACCCTCAGATCGACCCGGTCCAGCAGCGGGCCGGAGAGCCGTGCCTGGTAGCGGCGAACGGCCGCGGGCGGACACTCGCACAGGTCGTCCGTCCGTGAGAAGCGACCGCAGGGACAGGGATTCGCGGCGAGCACCATCAGGAACTTCGCCGGGAAGCGGACCACTCCGGCGCTGCGCGCGATCACGACGTGCCCCGCCTCCAGCGGCTGGCGCAGGGCGTCCAGGGCCTGACTGCCGAACTCGGGCGTCTCGTCGAGGAAGAGGACTCCACGGTGGGCGAGGGAGACCGCGCCCGGCCGGGCGACGCCCTGGCCACCGCCGACGAGGGCCTGCATCGTGGCCGAGTGGTGCGGGGCGCAGTAGGGCGCCACGTCCACCAGTGGCTTTCCCACCGGCAGGAGGCCGGCGATCGAGTGGACGGCCGTGACCTCCAGCGACTCCGCCCTGGCCAGCTTGGGCAGGATGGCCGGCAGGCGCTCGGCGAGCATCGTCTTGCCCGCGCCCGGCGGACCCTCCAGGAAGAGGTGGTGCCCGCCGGCCGCCGCCACCTCCACGGCGGTCCGGGCGGTGAGCTGTCCGACGACGTCGGCGAGGTCGTGACCCAGGTCCTGTTGCGCCGCTCCCGCGGTGTGCATCCCGGTCGCGGCCCCGGTGCCGGGCAGCCGAAGGCCGGCCAGGAGGGGGTCCGGGCGGCCCTCGTCGGGTTCCTCGTCCGGCACCGGTTCATCCGCCAGCACGGCGATCAGCTGCCGCAGGGTGCGCACGCCCAGAACGGAGACACCGGGCACCAGCGAGGCTTCCGGGGCGGCGCACTCCGGCACCACCACCTGCTCGTATCCGGCCTCGGCGGCGGCCAGCACGGCGGGCAGGATGCCCCGTACCGGCCTGACCCGGCCGTCGAGCCCCAGCTCTCCGATCATCACGATGTCGGAGAGCACCCGCGGGTCGATCCGCTCGGAGGCTCCGAGCACCGCGCAGGCGACAGCCAGGTCGAACCCGCTGCCCGCCTTCGGGACCGAGGCGGGACTGAGTCCCACCGTCAGCTTCTTCTGCGGCCACTCGGCGCCCGAGTTGACCACCGCGGCCCTGACCCGGTCCCTGCTCTCCGTCAGGCTCTTGTCCGGCAGGCCCACCAGGGTGAAGGCCGCCACACCCGGTTCCAGGTCTGCCTGCACCTCGACGACGACGCCTTCGACCCCCACGAGGGCCACGGAGCACGTGCGGGCGAATCCCATCACGCCACCCCCCGCACGTGTTCCACGAGGGCGGCGCCGCGGTCGGGGAGGACGACACCGACGACGTCGATGCGGACGCCGCCCGGTGGGCTCCCTCCGTGTTCCTGGAGCCAGCGTTCGGCGAGGCCCCGCAGTCGCTGCGCCTTGGTGGCCGTGACGGCCGCCATCGGGTGTTCGAAGGGGCCGGCCCTGCGGGTCTTCACCTCGCAGACGACCAGTGCGTCCCCGTCACGGGCCACGATGTCGATCTCACCGGTCCTGCCGCAGCGCCAGTTGCGCTCCAGGACCGTCATCCCGGCGTCCGCCAGCCGCCGCGCGGCCAGCTCCTCGCCGTACCTGCCGAGTGCACCTCGTGCCCTGCTCATGTCGGCACCACCTCCGGCGCCAACACTGAGGGCAGCTCAGACCATGAGTTGATCTTGGTGGACAAGCGGCCGATTGTGGATAACTCCATCACCCACACGAATGACGACCGCGGCCCACGGCCCCTCCCCGGGCCGCCGCCCCCGAGGACCCGTCAGCCGCCGACGGCTCCGGACGCCGGCGTTCAGCTGCCCGGCAGCTCCAGATCGCTCTTGTTCAGCTCCTCGATGTTCACGTCCTTGAACGTGAGCACCCGCACCTGCTTCACGAACCGAGCCGGCCGGTACATGTCCCACACCCAGGCATCCGCCATCGACACCTCGAAGAACACCTCACCCTGGACCGAGTGCACCTGCATCTCGTAGTCGTTGGTCAGGTAGAAACGCCGCTCGGTCTCGATCACGTATTTGAACAGACCGACGACATCGCGGTACTCCCGGTAGAGCTTCAGCTCCATCTCGGTCTCGTACTTCTCGAGGTCCTCGGCGCTCATGGCATGTTCCCCTTCAGCCGTGCGATCCCACCATTGTGCGCCAGTCCCGCGAGCCCCTAGACGATTTCGGTGTCGAGGACCACGGGTCTGGCCGGGGGACCCTCGTCGAGCAGTGTGCGAAGCAGTTCGGCGAGTCTGGTCGGGTACACCGTCTCATGCGCCCGGGCCAGTTCCCCGCACGTCCACCAGCGCGCTCCGGCGACACTGCGCCGTTCCAGCTCCGTGAGACCCGCGTCGAGGGGCACCACCGGGCGCGTGTCGGTGGTGCGGGCCAGGTAGTACCACTCGTCCTGGTCCCAGCGCCGTCCGGCGAAGGGGAAGGAGCACCGGCGCCGCCAGAGCACGGGACCCAGCTCCACGTCCGTGATCCCGGTCTCCTCCACGAGTTCCCGCAGGGCGGCCTCCTCGCGGGTCTCCGTGCCCTCCACGCCGCCCCCGGGCGTGAACCACCAGTCGTCGGCCGGATCGTCCGGCTCGTGCCCGTGCAGCAGCAGGATGCGATCCCGGGGGTCCAGCAGGATCACCCGGGCCACCCGGCGCAGCCCGCCCTCGTAGGTGTCCTCAGCCGACAACGGCCGGCTCCGAGCGTGCCCCGCTGCGGCGGTTGCCGAGCCGCTTGGCGACGGGCCCGTAGGCCCCGCCGCCCAGGACCAGCACCATGCCCACCACCAGCGCGGCGGTGATCAGCCGCAGCGGGCCGGGAGAGGAGAGCGCGCCGAGCTTCTCGAAGCCCGTGGGGCGGGCCAGCATGCCTTCCATGGGCCACACGACGGCATCCACGCGCGCGTCCACGTGGGCCCTCGGCACGGTGCCGTTGCCGGCCTCCGTGAGGTGGGCGGTGGAGTCCAGCGAGCCGCTGCGCTCGTCGCCGAGGAGGAACAGCCGGCCCTTGGGGACGGTGATCTCGGGGATGCCGGTCAGCTCGGCGTCCTCGCCCGGGGGCAGATAGCCCTCGTCGATCTTCTTGCCGTTGACGGTCAGCTTGCCCTCGGTGCAGCAGGCGACCGTGTCCCCGCCGACCGCGACGACCCGCTTGACCATGGGGGTGTTGCCCCAGGTCTCCTGCCGGAAGACGACCACGTCACCGCGCTTGATCTCGGTGCCGTCGACCCGCTCGGCGAGGATGCGGTCCCCGGAGGTGATGGTGGGGGACATGGAGTCGGTGGGCACGGTGTAGGGCGCGTAGAGGATCGCTCCCCACACGAAGCCGCCCATGAAGAGCACACAGCCGAGGGCCACGGCCAGTCCCGACAGCTTGCTGCCGAGCCGTCCGTGGCCCTCGTCCGTACGACGTGCCGTCCCGCTCATTCCAGTGCTCCCAGGTCGGTGAATCGACCGTCCGGGCCCCGTGCGGGCCGTGGAAGATCGGCGATCTGGGACGGCACCCTACCCGGCGGTACCCGTGCCGGTAACCCTCGGGCTTTCGGCGGCCGACAGGCGGCGGCGACGCCACAGCACCAGCGGCACCGCGCCCGCGAGGCCGAGCACGCCGGGGGCGGCGGCGCTCAGGTTCTGGTCGAAGGTGTCGGGGATCGGCAGCGTGGACCAGCGGGTCGGCGGCCAGGCGACCACGATGGCGCGGCCCACGACCTGGTTCACGGGGACCATGCCCTTGTTGCTGTCGTTCTGGTGGTAGCGGGAGTCCAGCGAGTTCTGCCGGTGATCACCCATGACCCAGATTTTGCCCTCGGGTACCTTCACCTTGAACTGGCCGCCGGTGTCGTCGACGGTGCAGGGGGTGTTGCCCGGGTACACGTACGGCTCGTTGAGCGCCTTGCCGTTGACCTTGAGCGGACCCGTGCCGTTGCACTCGACCGTGTCGCCGGCGACGCCGATGACCCGCTTGATGAGGTCCTTCTCCTCGGCTGACGGCATCAGGCCGATCCAGCCGAGGACGCGCTGCACGGCGTTGGGCTCCAGCGTGGGCTCGCCCCTCAGCCAGCCGTCCGGGTCGTGGAAGACGACGACCTCGCCGCGCTCGGGCTCGGAACCGAACCACGGGGTGAGCTTGTCGACCAGGACCCGGTCGCCCTCCTGCAGCGTGTTCTGCATCGAGTCGGACGGGATGGAGAACGCCTGCACCAGGAAGGTCTTGATCAGCAGCGCGAGCACCAGCGCGATACCGACCAGGATCGGCAGCTCCTTCCAGAAGGAACGCTGCTTCTTCTTGGGCCTGGCGTGCTGGTCGCCGTCGTCGGCCGGGGTCCCGGCGCCCTCGGCGCCGCCCGGGGAGTCATTCCCGGAGCCGGCGGAACCCTCGGGGTCCTCGGTGCCCTCCACGTTCTCCGCGGCCGGGGAAGCCGCCTCGTCGGATCGCTCCGGCCGATCTTCGGAACCACCGTGTCCGGACCGTGCGCCGACCGCCAAATCCCCCACATCCACTCCTCACTCCGTACCGCCGCCCGCGCCACAGCCGGTGCAGGCCCACCACTCCCATAACGAGCGGGAGTTCCGCAGGGGTCGGGAGAGGGATCGATCCGTTTCGATCCGCGGACGCCACCCTATGCGAAGCGCCGAGGGCCGTGGTCGACCCGCCCGGCACGGCCGAGAACGTGTCCGGCTCCTCCAACTGGCCCCAGTGGCCCACCGGCCAGGCGATGACCACGGCACGGCCCACGACGGCGTCCTGGGGGACCGTACCGCCGAACTGCGCCGTTTTCGAATCGTCGTTCTGGTGGGCGCGCGAGTCCGCGGAGTTCTCCCGGTGGTCGCCCATCACCCACAGGCGGCCCTGGGGCACGGTCACCTGGAACTGCTGCGTCGAGGGCTGGTTGCCGGGGTGGATGTACGCCGTCTCGTCCAGCGGCATGCCGTTGACGGTGACGCGCCCCTGGACGTCGCAGCACTTGACGGTGTCACCGCCGACCGCGACGACCCGCTTGATCAGGTCCTGCTCGTCGTCGGACGGAAGGAGGCCGATGAACTGCAGGCCTTCCTTGATCTGCTTGATGACCACGGGGTCCTCGCCGGCGGCCGTCGTCTGCTCGTCCTCCAGCCAGCCGCCCGGATCCTTGAAGACGACGACGTCACCGCGGGTGGGCTCGGAACCGAACCAGGGCGTGAGCTTGTCGACCAGGACGCGGTCGCCGATCTGGATCGTCTGCTCCATGGACCCCGACGGGATCACGAACGCCTGGACGAGGAAGGTCTTGAGGACCAGGGCTATGAGGACGGCGACCCCGACGAGGAGCGGGATCTCCTTGACCGCGGAACGACGCCTGCGCCGCTTGATCTTGCGGGCGAGCCTGCGCCGTTCGACCCGGCTCGGCCGGGCGGCCCCGCCGGACCGCCGCAGTCCGGTGGGCAGCAGGTTCTCGGCGGCGGTGACGGGAGCGGCACCGCGCGGCCTGCCGCGGTTACCCATGCGCACCGCCGGCGGCGGGCACCCGGGCGTAGGCGTCCGGACGGTCCAGACGCGCCCAGTGGCCGGCGGGCCAGGCGATCCAGTCGGCCCTGCCGATCACGGAGTCGAGGGGGACCATGCCGCCACCGGGCGCCCCCAGACGGTCGCGGGAGTCACTGGAGTCACTGCGGTGGTCGCCGAGGAGGAACAGTCTGCCCTCGGGGACGACCACGTCGAAGGGCACGTTCGACGGACTGTCGCCCGGGTACAGAAACGACGACTCGTCGACCCACCGGCCGTTCACCTCAAGCCTCCCCTCCTGGTCGCAGCAGACCACCCGGTCTCCCCCCACGCCGACAACGCGCTTGACGTAGTCGGCGTTCCCGAAATAGCCGGTGCCGTCGAACACGACGACGTCACCGCGCTGCGGATCAGATCCGAAACGGTACGCCAACTTATTTACGAGAACGCGGTCCCCGATCCTCAATGAGTCGGCCATGGAGCTGCTGGGAATCTGGAACGGCTGCATCACGAAGTTGCTGAACAGCGCCAGAAAAAGCAGGCAGATCAGCACGGTCAGGGTGTATCCCCCACCGGGTACCCACGCGGTGGCCCGGTCCACCCACGCGAAACGCGACCGCTCCGCACGCCCTCCTGTGCCGGAGATCTCCTCGGAGACCTCGTCGCCGGAAGGGCGAGGGGAACGGTCGCGCTCCATGTGCTGCCGTGCTGCGGTGTCCATCGGGGCCAGATCGTATCCGGCCCCGATGTGACGACCTTGTGTGACTCGTGCGCGCGATCAGTTGTCGCGCTTCTCCTTGATCTTCGCGGCCTTGCCGCGCAGCTCGCGCAGGTAGTACAGCTTCGCGCGACGGACGTCACCGCGGGTGACGAGCTCGATCTTCTCGACGATCGGGGTGTGCACCGGGAAGGTGCGCTCGACGCCGACGGAGAACGAGACCTTGCGGACCGTGAAGGTCTCACGGACACCGGCGCCCTGGCGACGGATCACCACGCCCTTGAACTGCTGCACACGGGAGCGGTTGCCCTCGATGACGCGCACGTGGACGTTGACGGTGTCACCCGGGCGGAAGGCCGGGATGTCGCTGCGCAGCGACGCGGAGTCGACGGAGTCGAGCAGGTGAGACATTTCGTCTGCTTTCTTCGCCCATGCCACAGGTCATGAGCGGGAGCTAGGTTTTCGTGAGGATGCTGTCCGTGTCGGGGCGGGCGTCGTGTCCCCCTGCGGCAGGGGCGCGCGCCGGACGACGCACAACAGCGGCCTATTGTTCCACGCCGTCGGGCCGCCGCCAAAATCGGCCGTGCGGCTCCCCCGCCGGGTCCGGGGCCCAGCCCAGGATGGAGAGCATCTCGCGGTCCTTCTTGTCGAAGGCCTTGGGGTGGCAACGCTCGATCAGGTCGGGCCGGTTGGCCGCCGTACGCTTCAGGGCCTCGTCGCGCCGCCAGCGCGCGATCTTGCCGTGGTGGCCGCTGAGCAGCACCTCGGGGATGGCGCGGCCGCGCCACTCAGGGGGCTTCGTGTAGACCGGCCCCTCCAGGAGATTGGCCATGACGCCGGGCGCGAAGGAGTCGTCCCGGTGGGACTCGGCGTTGCCGAGGACGCCGGGGAGCAGCCGTGCCACGGCCTCGGTGACGACGAGCACGGCCGCTTCGCCGCCGGCGAGGACGTAGTCGCCGATGGACACCTCGTACACGGGCATCCGGGTCGCGTACTCGTCGATCACACGCCGGTCGATGCCCTCGTAGCGCGCCGGCGTGAAGACCAGCCAGGGGCGCTCGGAGAGTTCGACGGCGAGTGCCTGGTCGAACGGGCGGCCGCTCGGGGTGGGCACGATGAGCGCGGGCTGGCGGGCCCCGGTCTCGTAGCCGTCGGCGAGGACCGCGTCCAGGGCGTCGCCCCAGGGGTCGGTCTTCATGACCATGCCGGGGCCGCCGCCGTAGGGGGTGTCGTCGACCGTGTTGTGCCGGTCGTACGTCCATTCCCGCAGGTCGTGGACGTGCACGTCGAGCTGTCCCCGCGCGCGTGCCTTGCCGACGAGTGAGACGTTCAGAGGTTCGAGGTACCCGGGGAAGATCGTGACGACGTCGAGCCGCATCAGGCCTCGTCCCCGGCCGGTCCGGCGGAGTCCGCGGCGGCCTCCTCAGCGGCGTCCCGGGCGGACGCGATCTCCGCCCGGTCGTCGATCAGTCCCGGCGGCGGGTCGATGACCGCCCGCTGTTCGGTCAGGTCGATCTCGGTGACGATGCTCTCCACGAACGGGATCATCACCTCGCTGCCGTCCGGCCGCTCGACGATGAAGAGGTCCTGGGAGGGCAGGTGCGAGATCTCCGTGATCCGGCCGACCTCGACCCCGTCCCGGGTGACCACGTCCAGGTCCATCAGCTGGTGGTCGTAGTACTCGTCCTCTTCCTCGGGCAGCTCCTCCGGGTCCACCTCCGCGATCAGCAGGGTGTTGCGGAGGGCCTCGGCGGCGTTGCGGTCGCGCACACCCTCGAAGCGCAGCAGCAGCCGGCCGCTGTGGACACGGCCGGTCTCGATGGTGAGCGGGCCCGTCGAGGCGGGGTCCGTGAGCAGGACGGCGCCGGGGCCGAGCCGGAGTTCCGGCTCGTCGGTGCGGACCTCGACGGTGACCTCGCCCTTGATGCCGTGGGCGCGGCCGATCCGTGCGACTACGAGCTGCACTGTGCTTGATCTCCTGTCATACGACTACGGGCCGGGGACGGCCCAGTGGCCCTCCCCGGCCCGAGCCGGTGCTGCGCATGTTCGTCAGCGGACGTGATCCACGTCGACCAGGTCGACACGGACACCGCGGCCGCCGATGGCACCCACGACGGTACGCAGGGCGCGGGCGGTACGGCCGTTACGGCCGATCACCTTGCCGAGGTCGTCGGGGTGGACCCGGACCTCGAGTACACGCCCGCGGCGCAGGTCGCGGGAAGCGACCTGCACGTCGTCGGGGTAGTCGACGATGCCCTTGACGAGGTGCTCGAGAGCCTCCTCGAGCATGCTCAGGCCTCGGTCGACTCGGACTCGGCCGCGGCCTCGTCCTTCTTGTCGGCCTTCTTCTTCTGGGTGATCGCCTCACCCTTGCCCTCGTCGTCGCCGCCCAGGGCCTCGAACGACGGGCGCGCGGACTTCGGCTGAGCCACGAGGAGCGGCGCCGGAGCGGGCTCGCCCTTGAACTTCTGCCAGTCGCCGGTCTTCTTGAGGATGGCGAGCACGGGCTCGGTCGGCTGCGCGCCGACACCCAGCCAGTACGCGGCGCGCTCGGCGTCCACCTCGATGACCGACGGGTTGTACGTCGGGTGGTACTTGCCGATCTCCTCGATCGCACGGCCGTCACGGCGAGTGCGGGAGTCGGCGACGACGATGCGGTAGTGAGGCGAACGGATCTTGCCCAGACGCTTCAGCTTGATCTTGACTGCCACGGGAGTGGGTTCTCCTGGTTTTGACGTGATTGGGCACGGCGAGAGAGCCGCGTGGGGTTGCGGTACCCGAGTGCCCGATGGACGCGTCAGCCGGAGGAGAGAGGGGTCCTGTGCGACTGTCGAGTACAGCTAGCCATTGTGCCACACGCCGGGGTTCGTCTCTCACCCGGCCTGCACGAACCCATGCCGAGGCGACACCCGGCGCCGGGGGCCTTCGCCCGCCGGCGTTCACCGGGTGCCGCCTGCGCCCGCCGTTTCCCCGTCGCTCCGGCGGCACTGCCCTCGGCGGGGGCGGACCCGTCGACCACGAACCGGATACGGCTGCCACGAGCAGCCGTCCGTGCCGGCTCGCCGTCTTCCCGGCTCGCCCTCGTCTCACGCCGCGCCCATGACCTCCGGGATCCGGAAGGGCTTGCCGCAGCCGCCGCAGACGATGGGGGCCTGGGCGAGGACGGACGGGACGACCCGGACGTTGCGGCCGCAGTCACACACGGCCTTGACGCGGACGCCGCCGCCGGAGGAACCGTGGCGGGCCGCCGGGCCCCGGAAGCTGCGGGCCGTGTCCGCGGAGGTCGCCGCGGTGTGTGCCTTGAGAGCGCGCTGCAGTCTCTCGATGGTCGGGCGGTAGCGACGCTTGGCCTCGGGATTGAGCGTGACCAGCGAGAAACCGCTGCTGGGGTGAGGTTCCTCCGGGTGATCGAGGCCGAGTTCCTCGGCGATCGCGAGGAATCTGCGGTTGTGGTACCGACCGGCCCGGGAGGTGTCGCGGACTCCGCGGGCGGCGGCGATGCCATGGACTGCCTCATGGAGCAGTCGCTCGAAGGAGAGTGCGTGCCCGCAGGCGGACGACGACTCCCCGATCAGGGACTCGGGAGCGGCAAGATCCGGCAGCTCGGGGTGGTGCCGTTGGATGTCGGCCCACGCCTGTGCCAGTTCTGCGGCGAGAACGGGTGGTGTCTGTGTCGTGCTCACGTAATGACAACGAGCCGGAGTGCCCGTGTGTTCCGATTCCGGGCCATCCCAAATAATTTGCACGTACCCGTCAGTTGCCACTAGTGCGTCCTGACGAGGGCGGGTGCGCTGATCTGCGGAGAAGCCTCGCAGGCCCCCACAAGGCGGTACGTAGTAACACGTACGCCCCGGCGCGTAGACAAGGTCCGCGCGCCGGGGCATCTGTGATCCTCGGATGCGCAAGGGACCTTTCGGTCGCGCTCCCGGCGGAACGGAGTGCTCTAGTAAGCGCGCGCCACGACCGCGACGTTACCGGGTGCGTCGTAGGAGTCGGGCACCGACCCGTCCTCGCCGACCAGACACCGTACGGTCACCCCGTGCTCGCCGAGCCCGGCCTCGCCCTCCTCCCCCAGCGCCGACCAGGGGATACGCGCCCAGCCGCCGGCCGCGGCGGCCTCGATCGCCTCCTCGGGCGTGGACACCTCGCTCGTCCGGGACTCACGGCGCTCGCGGGACTGCTGCAGAAGGAGCGCCTGGTCCTCTTCCAGCAGCGCGGGCAGCCGGGCCACGAGCGAGTCGAGCGCGACGGATTCCTTGCCGCCGGGGATGCGACGGGCCAGCATCGCGGTGCCGTTCTCCAGGTCACGGGGGCCGACCTCGACGCGTACGGGGACGCCCTTGAGTTCCCAGTCGACGGCCCTGCGGCCGAACGGGACGTCCGTGCGGTCGTCCACCCGCACCCGGACACCCGCGGCCTTCAGCCGGTCGCCCAGCTCGCGGACCTTGGCCAGAACCGCTTCGTCGCCCTTGATCGCGAGGACGACCACCTGGATCTGGGCCAGCCGGGGCGGGACCCTCAGCCCGTCGTCGTCGCCGTGCATCATCACCAGGGCCCCGATCATGCGGGTGGTGGAGCCCCAGGAGGTCTGCCAGACGAGTTCCTGACCGCCCTCCTTCGACAGGTACCGGGTGTTGAACGCCCTGGCGAAGTTCTGGCCCAGCTCGTGGCTGGTGGCCATCTGGAGGGCCTTGCCGTCGCCCATCATGCCTTCGAGGGTGAGGGTGTTGACGGCGCCCGCGAAGCGCTCCTTCACGGTCTTGCGGCCGGGGACGACGTCCATCGCGAGGACGTTCACCATGAAGTCCTCGTAGACCTCCCGATGGATGTGCGCGGCGAAGTCGCGCGCCTCCTCGTAGGTCGCGTGCGCCGTGTGGCCCTCCTGCCAGAGGAATTCGGAGGTACGCAGGAACAGCCGGGGGCGCAGTTCCCAGCGGACCACGTTCGCCCACTGGTTGATCAGCAGCGGCAGATCGCGGTAGCTCTGGACCCACTTCGAGAAGTACTCGTTGATGATCATCTCGGAGGTGGGGCGGACGACTGCGGGCTCCTCCAGGTCCTTGCCGCCGCCGTGCGTCACCACGGCCAGCTCGGGCGCGAAGCCCTCGACGTGCTCGGCCTCGCGCGCGAGGTACGACTGCGGGATCAGGAGCGGGAAGTACGCGTTCTGCGTGCCCGTCTCCTTGATCCGGGCGTCCATCTCCTGCTGCATCCGCTCCCACAGTCCGTACCCGTACGGTCGGATCACCATGGTGCCGCGCACCGGGCCGTTGTCGGCCAGCTCGGCCTTGGTGATCAGATCCTGGTACCAGCGGGGGAAATCGTCCGCCCGGGGGGTGAGTACGGGTGCCTTTGCCATGGCGCGATAGTACGGGGGCATATTGCGGCGATGTGAATTCTTTTCGCCGGGCGTGACAGTCCGCAAAACCGATGTCCGAGACCTCTGGACGAGGCGCCGGACGCGGAGTTACCTGGCATACGGGGGGTGTGCGAGCGCGCACTGCCACGGGGGCCAGTAAATCCGGCAACGGCAACTCACGGCGGATTGGGGCGCTTTCGATATGACACCTACGCTCGTGCGGCAGCAACTGCCTCGCGCGGGGGCCTTACCCCGCGTGGACCGGTGTGCACGCGCGCGTGACTGGGCCGAGATCCAGGAACGGATGCTGGTACCGCTGTACGAGGCCGTCCACCGGCGGCTCGACGTCGGCACCGGCACGCGCCTGCTCGGGCTCGGCTGCGGCTCGGGGCTCGCGCTGCTGATGGCGGCGTCGCGGGGCGCGTCGGTCACCGGCGTGGACTCGGGGGAGCCCGAGAGGGCGGCACTCGCGCGGGAGCGGCTGCGGCCGGAGGCGTGGGGCACACCCGCACGCGCCGGCGCCCGTATCGTCGAGGGGGCTCCCGCGGACGTGGCGCGCGCCCCTGGCGACCCGCTGTACAACCTGGTGACCGCCTTCGAGCCGATCGGCTGTCTGGACGGGGACTCCGAGGGCCTCGGTGAACTGCTCGCCTCGGCGACCCCGCTCACGGAACGCGGCACCCCCGTGGTCCTCGTCGGCTGGGGCCCTCCCGAGCGCTGCGCCACGTCCACCGTGCTCCGCGTGGCCGCGAAGCTGGCCGATCCCCTGCGTGGCTCGGGCAGTTGGCGCCCGGCGCTCAGGGACGACCTGGAGGACGTGGCCCAACGGGCCGGGCTCCGGCCGGACGGCTCCGGCCGTGTGGCCTGCCCCTTCGGGTACGCCAATGTGGACAACGCGGTCCGGGGGCTGCTGTCGACCGGACTCTTCGACGCGGCGATCGGCGCCACCGACCAGGTGCAGGTGGACAAGGAGATCACCGAGGCTCTGCACCCGCACCGCCGCCGGGACGGCACGGTGTGGATGCCGAACGTGTTCCGCTACCTGATCGCGCGGACGCCCTGAGCGTTCGGGGACCGACATGAGCGCTCGGGCGACGACCTGGGAAGGTCTTCGTGGCGTCTTCCGGCAGGGGTGTGGAGGGTGTGAAGAAAGCGGGTCGGTAGCGCATCGGCCTTGGCCAAGTGCCGTACGGCACCCATAGCCTGACGCATCGTCCAGGGGAACAACACAGCCGCGTACGGGGGTTGCCAGCGAGAAGCACCACGAGCGACACCACACCCACGCCGTCCACGCACGGCATCCGGCGCCGCGCGCCCGGCCACACCCCCCGGCCGGCACGCGGCGTCCGCCATGAGGCGGGTCAGCCCATGAACTTCTTGAACTCGTCCGGCAGCTCGAAGTCCTGAGGAGCCTGCTGGCCCGGCAGCCCGAGGGCGCCGCCCTGCGCGGCGGCGGCCCGGCGGGCGGCCTCCTCCTGCTCCTGCTGCTTACGCTTCATCGGGTTGCCCGAACGCTGCTTGCCCTTGGCCTGCTTGGGCTGCTTCTTGCTGCGGCCGGGGCCGCCGCCCATGCCGGGCATGCCCGGCATCCCGGGCATGCCGCCGCCCTGGGCCATGCGGGACATCATCTT
This sequence comes from Streptomyces sp. NPDC057438, assembly GCF_042802995.1. Classification (NCBI taxonomy): domain Bacteria; kingdom Bacillati; phylum Actinomycetota; class Actinomycetes; order Kitasatosporales; family Streptomycetaceae; genus Streptomyces; species Streptomyces sp. NPDC057438. The sequence goes on along the minus strand of NZ_JBHVDD010000072.1, from coordinate 34,409 downwards.
GCGGGCCTCGAAGAACCGCTCCACGAGGTTCTTCACCGCGCTGACCTCGACACCGGAACCCTTGGCGATACGGGCGCGGCGCGAGCCGTTGATGATCGTCGGCTCCTGGCGCTCGGCCGGGGTCATCGACTTGATGATCGCCGCCGTACGGTCGACGTCACGCTCGTCGATGTTGTTGATCTGGTCCTTGATCTGCCCCATGCCGGGCAGCATGCCGAGCAGCTTGCTGATGCTGCCCATCTTCCTGACCTGCTCCATCTGGGCCAGGAAGTCGTCGAGCGTGAAGTCCTGCCCCTTCTTGGACGCCAGCTTGGAGGCCATCTTGGCGGCCTCTTCCTGGCTGAAGGTCTTCTCCGCCTGCTCGATCAGGGTGAGCAGGTCACCCATGTCGAGGATGCGGGAGGCCATCCGGTCGGGGTGGAACGCGTCGAACTCGTCGAGCTTCTCGCCGTTCGACGCGAACATGATCGGCTTGCCGGTGACCGAGGCGATCGACAGGGCGGCACCACCGCGGGCGTCACCGTCGAGCTTGGAGAGGACCACGCCGTCGAAGCCGACGCCGTCCCGGAAGGCCTCCGCCGTGTTGACGGCGTCCTGACCGATCATCGCGTCGACGACGAAGAGGATCTCGTCCGGGGAGACCGCGTCCCGGATGTCGGCGGCCTGCTGCATCATCTCCTGGTCGATGCCCAGGCGGCCCGCGGTGTCGACGACCACGATGTCGTGGACCTTCGACTTCGCGAACTCGATGGAGTCCTTGGCGACCTTGACCGGGTCACCCACGCCGTTGCCCGGCTCGGGGGCGTAGACCGCGACGCCGGCGCGCTCGGCGACGACGCTGAGCTGGTTCACGGCGTTCGGGCGCTGGAGGTCGCAGGCGACGAGGAGGGGCGAGTGGCCCTGCTCCTTCAGCCAGCGGCCCAGCTTGCCCGCGAGGGTCGTCTTACCGGCACCCTGCAGACCCGCGAGCATGATCACGGTCGGCGGGTTCTTGGCGAACCGCAGACGGCGGGTCTCGCCGCCGAGGATCCCGACCAGCTCCTCGTTGACGATCTTGAGGACCTGCTGGGCCGGGTTGAGGGCCTTGGAGACGTCGCTGCCGAGTGCCCTCTCCTTGACGTTCTTGATGAACGCCCGGACGACGGGCAGCGCGACGTCCGCCTCGAGGAGCGCGATACGGATCTCGCGCGCCGTGGCGTCGATGTCCGCCTCGGAGAGGCGCCCCTTGCCGCGCAGGTTCTTGAACGTCGCTGAGAGGCGATCGGAGAGCGTATCGAACACGGCGGTGTCGGTCCTCGGAGTCGGGGGCAGGGTGGGCTGCCCTCCAGGGTATCTGTCTGGGTGTGGTCGGGTCTCCACCCCTGTGGATAGTCGTGACGGAGCCCGCGCCGGGGGGCCCACGGGATCGCGGGGGCCGGGGCCTGGGGCGGCCCCGGCCCCGACGCTCACCCGCGCAGCATCTCCTCCAGCTTCCGCGCCACGGACGCCGCCTCGTCGCCCGGCAGCGGAGTGCCCTGCGCCCCGGTCACGTAGAAGGCGTCCACGGCGTTGGCGCCCAACGTGCTGACGTGCGCGCTGCGCACCCGCAGGTGCGCGTCCTCCAGGGCGCGCCCGATCCGGTGCAGCAGCCCGGGGGCGTCCTGGGCGCGGACCTCGATGACCGTGGCGTGCCGGGAGGCGGCCGCGGCCACCGTGACGCGGGGCGGCGGTGCGACGACGCCCCGCCGCCGGGGGTAGGCCGCGTCCCGCTCGGCCAGCCGTCCGGCGATGTCGAGCGAGCCGTCCAGGGCCCGCACGAGGTCCGCGCGGAGCCGGGCGGCCTGGGGCAGTGAGCCGTACTCGGCGGCCACCCGCCAGTTCAGCAGCAGCACCGAGCCCTCGACGCCGTCCGGGAGGTCGAAGGTGCCGAGTTCGGCCGTGCGCACGGTCAGCCGGTGCATGGCGAGCACGCCGGCGACCGCGGGCAGGACGCCCGCCTGGTCGGGTACGGCGATGAGGAGTTCCACGCCGAGCGGCTCGGGGTCGGCCTTCTCGTCCTTGTCGCCGGCGGGGGCCTCCGTCTGCGCGCGCAGCGAGAGCACCGGCCCGCCCGTGCGGAACGCCTCGATGGCGAGCCGCTCCTGCTCGGCGCTGGTCTCCCCGGGTTCCGGCTCCTGCGGGGCGTCCCCGGCGAACAGCGCGTCGACCCGCTGCACCAGTTCGGACACGAGCGAGGCACGCCACGACGACCAGGCGGCGGGCCCGGTGGCCAGCGCGTCCGACTCGGTCAGCGCGTGCAGCAGTTCGAGCGTGCCGGGCGATCCGACGGCGTCGGCCACGGACCGGACGGTGGCCGGATCCTCCAGGTCGCGTCGGGTGGCGGTGTCGACGAGCAGCAGGTGATGGCGTACGAGGGTGGCGAGCACCGCCACGTCCTCGCGGTCGAAGCCGATCCTGGCGGCCACGTCCCGGGCGATGATCTCGCCGGCGACGGAGTGGTCGCCGGGCCAGCCCTTGCCGATGTCGTGCAGCAGCGCGGCGACCAGCAGGAGGTCGGGCCGGTGGACCCGGCGGGTCCTCTCGGACGCCTGGACCGCGGTCTCGATGAGGTGCCGGTCGACGGTCCAGATGTGCACGGCGTTGCGCTGCGGCCGGCAGCGGACCCGCTCCCAGTCGGGCAGCAGGTGCGTGATGAGGCCCTCGGCCTCCAGCGCCTCCCAGACGTCGACGGTCGGGCGCCCGGACCCCAGCAGGGTGACGAGCTGCTCGCGTGCCTCGGCGGGCCAGGGCGTCGGCAGCGGCTTGGCGGCGGCCGCCAGGCGTCGTACGGCGTGCAGGGAGAGCGGCAGTCCGGCCTGGGCGGCCGCGGCGGCCGCGCGCAGGGGCAGCACGGGGTCCCGGTCGGGCTTGGCCGCCCGGGCGAGGACGACCTCGCCGTCCTGCTCGACGACGCCCTCGGCCAGCGGTGACCGCTCGGGGGCGGGCTTCCCGCCGCCCAGCATGGCGCGCAGCCGTGGCCGCACGGCGCGCGACCGCAGCACGCGCCCCACTTCACGCCAGGTCACATCACTGGCGTACGAGATCACGCGGGCGGCCTCGTACACCTGGCGCAGCAGGGTGTCGGCGTCCAGCAGCCCCAGCTCGGCGGCGACCTGGTCCTGTTCCTGGAGCGCGAGACGGTCGGTCGCGCGCCCTGTGGTGAGATGCAGCGCGTCCCGCACGTCGAGAAGCCGGCGCCGGGCGTCCGCGAGCCCCTCACGCGGGGCGTCGGCGAGCCAGGAGGCGGCGACGGCGCGCAGGGCGGTGGCGTCGCGCAGCCCGCCGCGCGCCTCCTTGAGGTCGGGTTCCAGCAGGTACTGCAGCTCCCCCTGCCGCTCGGCCCGCTCGACGCACAGCTCCTGGAGCTCCGGGAGGCGTTTGGGGGCCTGGTTGCGCCAGTCGGCCAGGACGGCGGTCCGCAGCCCGGCGGTCAGGCCCAGGTCACCGGCGATGTGGCGGGCGTCCAGCAGCCCCAGCTGCACCTTGAGGTCCTCACCGGCGGTCCTGCGGGCCTCGGCGGGGGTCCGCACGGAGTGGTCGAGGGCCAGCCCCAGGTCCCAGACGGGGTACCAGATGCGGTCGGCCAGCGCGGCCACCGCCCGTTCGTCGGACCCGTCGTGCAGGAGCAGCAGATCGAGATCGCTGCGGGGCGACAGCTCACCTCGCCCGTATCCGCCGACGGCCACGAGGGAGACCCCGCGCGGCTCGGCGGCGCCCGCGCCGAAGAGGCCCGCGAGCCAGTCGTCGGTCAGCTCCGCGAGGGCCGAACGGCGCGGCGGCCCGGACTGCGTCTCCTCCTGGAGGAGACGCAGCCGGGCCGCCGCGTAGCCGCTGGGTCCCGAGTCCTCTGCATCCGTACGTACGTCCGTACTCGTCACCCAGCGACTCCTGTTCTTCTCTTCGGTCAGAGCGCGTCCGGGCCGCGCTCGCCGGTCCGGACCCGGACGGCCGTCTCGACCGGGAGGGACCAGACCTTGCCGTCACCGATCTTGCCGGTGCGGGCGGCCTTGACGATGACGTCGATCAGCTGCTCGGCGTCGTCGTCCTCGGCGAGCACCTCGATACGGATCTTGGGAACCAGATCCACCGTGTACTCGGCGCCGCGGTACACCTCGGTGTGTCCCCGCTGTCGACCGTACCCACTGGCCTCGGTCACCGTAAGGCCGTGCACCCCGAAGGCCTGCAGGGCTTCCTTGATCTCGTCGAGCCGGTGCGGCTTGACGACGGCGGTGATCAGCTTCATGCCTCGACCTTCTTGCTCTGAGGGGCAGCGACGCTGCTCGTGGTGCTGGCGGAGATGTGCGAACCGGCGGCCGAGGAGAAGTCGTACGCGGTCTCGGCGTGCAGGGCCTGGTCGACGCCGGTGATCTCGTCCTCCTCGGACGCCCGGAAGCCGATCGTCTTCTGGATGGCGAAGGCGATGAGCCAGGTCACCACGAAGGTGTAGGCCATGACCGAGAAGGCACCGGTGGCCTGCTTGCCGAACTGGTCGAGGCCGCCGATCCCGTCGGTGGCGAGGAAGCCGACCATCAGGGTGCCGAGGACACCGCCGACCAGGTGGACGCCGACGACGTCGAGGGAGTCGTCGTAGCCGAGCTTGTACTTGAGGCTGACGGCCCAGGAGCAGACCGCGCCGGCGACGATGCCGATCAGGATGGCGCCGAAGGCGTTGACGTGACCGCCGGACGGGGTGATCGCGACGAGACCGGCGACCGCGCCGGAGCAGGCGCCGAGGGTGGTGAACGCGCCGTGGCGGATGCGCTCGTAGATCAGCCAGCCGATGATGGCCGCGGCGGTCGCGATCTGGGTGTTGATGGCCATACGGGCGGTGGTGCCGTCGACACCGAGCCAGGAGCCGGCGTTGAAGCCGAACCAGCCGAACCACAGCAGGGCGGTGCCGATCAGGACCAGCGGCAGGCTGTGCGGCCGCATCGGGTCCTTCTTGAAGCCGATCCGCTTGCCGACGACGAGGACCGCGGCGAGCGCGCCGATACCGGCGTTGATGTGGACCGCGGTACCACCGGCGAAGTCGATGACCCCCAGCTCGAAGAGCCAGCCGCCCGGCGCCCAGACCCAGTGCGCGACCGGGAAGTACGCGAGGGTGACCCAGAGGGCGACGAAGATCATCCAGGCGCTGAACTTGACGCGGTCGGCGAGCGCGCCGCTCATCAGGGCCGGGGTGATGACCGCGAACAGCATCTGGAAGAGGATGAAGGCGAACGCGGCGATCTGGTGCGGCTTGTCGCCGGCGCCGGTGACGAAGCTGTCGACCGTGCTGGTGACGTCGATGCCCTTGAGGCCGATCGCGTCCAGGTTGCCGATGAGGCCGCCCTGGTCACCGCTGAAGGCGAGCGAGTAGCCGTACAGCACCCACAGGATGCTGACGATGCCCAGCGAGATGAAGGACATCATCAGCATGTTCAGCACGCTCTTGGCGCGGACCATGCCGCCGTAGAAGAGCGCCAGGCCCGGCGTCATCACCATGACGAGCGCCGCACTGATCAATACGAATCCGGTATCTGTGCCGTTCAATGCCGGTATCTCCTCGTGGTCGGAACGGCCCGTGCGGATGCGGAAGCTGGGGAGCTATCGGGGAGGGCCGACTGTGCTGAGGAGACTGACGCAGCACCGTTTCGCCGGGAGTTTGGAAATGTTTCCCGGAGGTGACGAAGGCACTCATCACGTTACAGACAGGTGAAACGTGAATCCCGGCGGATGCATCCCGTGTGGGGCCCAGCCTCTGCGGGGCCCCCGGCGGATAACGGTTTCGTATCCGATGGAACTTCCGATGGAACGTCCGGCGGACCCGCCCCGAACGGACCGGCCACGGCAGACCATCCGATGACCTGGCATGGGGGAGCCGAGTCGGGCAGTCGGGATGGCCGGCCGCGGCCGGAGTACGCGTGGCCCGCGAAGCGCGGGGCCGGTCAGACCGCCTCGGCGGTCTCGGGGAGGTGGACGGCGAGCTGGTCGGTGAGGTCGACGACCTCCGCGAGACCGCCGAAATCGCGTACGGCCGTGTCGACGGTCTTGCGGATACGGGTGTTGACACGCTCGGAGCGCACCTTCCTCGCCGTCTCCATGGCCTGCTTGGCCATGTCCGCGCCCTGCTCGGGCTCGCGCTGGAGCAGATGCACCGTGGCCATGCCGATGAGGTTCAGCGCGTAGGAACGCTGGTGCTCGCTGTCCTGGGAGAACAACTCGACGGCCCGTCGCATCACGGGCTCGGCGAGGGAGGCGTAGGCGGGACTGCGGCCGGCGACATAGGCGAGGTCGCGGTAGGAGTGGGAGTTCTCGCCGTGCAGCTCGGCCTCGGTGAAGAAGCGGATCCAGTCGGGATCCGGGTCGTCCCACTCCTCGGCGTCGGCGAAGACGTCCTCGGCCATCCGCACGGCCCGTTTGCACTTGCCGGGCTGGCCCATGTTGGCGTAGGCGCGGGCCTCCATCGCATACAGCATCGACTGGGTCCGCGGGCTCGCGCACTCACGGCTGCCGTACTGGGCGAGGTGGATCAGTTCGAGGGCGTCGTCGGGCCGGCCGAGGTGGATCATCTGCCGGCTCATGCTGGACAGGACGTACGAGCCGAGGGGCTTGTCGCCGGCCTCCTTGGCCGCGTGGAGGGCGAGGACGAAGTACTTCTGCGCGGTCGGCTGGAGGCCGATGTCGTAGCTCATCCAGCCGGCCAGCTCTGCCAGCTCGGCGGCGACCTTGAACAGCCGCCGGGTGGTGGCCTCGGGCTGGGGCTCCTGGAGGAGGTCGGTCACCTCGTGGAGCTGGCCGACGACCGCCTTGCGGCGCAGACCGCCGCCGCACTGGGCGTCCCACTGCCGGAACATCACGGTGGTGGATTCGAGGAGGTCCAGCTCCGGCTGGGAGAGCCGGCCGGCGCGGCGCGCGGCGGACGAGGGCTCGGGTTCCGCGCGCGGGGCGGCGGGGGCGGGGACGAGCCAGCGCTGCATCGGCTCGATGAGGGCCGGGCCCGCGGAGAGGGCGAGCGAGCTCCCGAGGAAGCCGCGCCGCGCCAGCATCAGGTCACTGCGCGAGAACTCGCTGATCAGCGCCACGGTCTGCGGGCCCGTCCAGGGCAGGTCGACCCCGGAGACGGAAGGCGACTGATGCGCCGCGCGCAGTCCCAGGTCCTCCACGGCGACCACGCAGCCGAAGCGCTCGGAGAACAGCTCGGACAGGATCCGCGGGATCGGCTCGCGCGGGTTCTCCCCGTCGAGCCAACGCCGGACGCGGGAGGTGTCGGTGGAGATGTGGTTGGCGCCGAGCTGGCGCGCCCGGCGGTTCACCTGCCGGGCCAGCTCGCCCTTGGACCAGCCGCTGCGGACGAACCATGAGCCCAGGAGTTCGTTCGGGCGCTTCTCAGCGTTCGTGCCGCTTCCGCCGTTGCCGCCCACTGGAACGCCCCCATCCCTGAAACCACTTGTGCGCTGTGTGCGCCAAGCCCTACCAGAATGCCGGTTACCGCGCCGTACGTCCGACCTCCGTCACCCATCGAACGGAAAGGCGACTTGCCTCCGGCATACCCACGAGCGCAGATACCCCGGGCGCCGTGCACTCAAAGTAATCCTACGATCACGCGTCCGGCCACGGCGATTCCAGAAACGCCACCATTCGCCACCCCTTCGAATGAACCTACGGTCGCCCGCGCGCGATTGACTTGACATCAGACGGCCGGGAGTGGGCGGAGGGAAGCATTCGGGGGCGCGTGTCGACGGTCGCGCCACCGGGAGCGCCGAAGTGCGCCGCCCAGGCGGAAGCAGAGCGTCGCCTTCCGACTCCGTCGCGTAACCACCGGCGCGCTGGACCCGTTGGAGGGGGCATGGGCTTCACGATCGGCGGCATTCGGGAGATGCGATCCGGCACACGTCGGCGCGGCCGTTCCTCTGACTGCACGGCGGTGGCCGAGTTCACCGGCCTCTGGGGGTGGGACGTCGTCCCGGGCGCGCGGACGGCTTCCGGCGCGTGCTCGTGCGGCAGGACCACCTGCCCCGCGCCGGGCGCGCATCCCCTCGACTTCGCGCCCCCCGTCCGCGCCGGAGCGACGCTCGACGAGGTGACCGAGGCCTGGGCCGAGTTCCCCGGCTCCGCCGTGATGCTGCCGGTGGGCCGCTCCTTCGACGTGATCGAGGTCGCCGAGTCCGCGGGACGGCATGCGCTCGTCCGGCTCGAACGCATGGGCCTCCCCGTCGGCCCCGTGATCGCCACCCCCGAGGGCCGCGCCCACTTCCTCGTCGCCCCGGGGGCCGCCGCCGAGCTGCCCACCCTGCTCTACCGCATGGGCTGGGACGACCCGTCCGCCCTCGATCTGCGCGGCCTCGGCCCCGGCAGCCATGTCACCGCCCCGCCCTCCGACCGCGGCGGCCTCGGCCCGGTCAGCTGGCTCCGCTCCCCCGACCTCGACTCCGCGACGAAGCCGCCGGCCGCGCGCCTGCTGCTGGGGACCCTGGCGTACGTGGCCCACCGGTCACGGGCCTGACCCGGCCGCCCTGGTCCGTACACGGCGAAGCGCCCGCCCCCGACCGAGTCTCGGGGCGGGCGCTTCCGCGAGCACCTACGGATGCGCGCCAGTGGTCCGCCGCGTCACTCGCCGATGAGCGCGTCTACGAACGCCTCGGGCTCGAACGGCGCCAGGTCGTCCGCGCCCTCTCCCAGGCCGATGAGCTTGACGGGTACACCCAGCTCCCGCTGGACCGCGATGACGATGCCGCCCTTGGCGGTGCCGTCGAGCTTGGTGAGGACGATGCCGGTGATGTCGACGACCTCGGCGAACACCCGGGCCTGCACGAGACCGTTCTGACCGGTGGTGGCGTCCAGGACCAGCAGGATCTCGTCCAGCGGGGCGTGCTTCTCGACGACGCGCTTGACCTTGCCCAGCTCGTCCATGAGGCCGGTCTTGGTGTGCAGCCGGCCGGCGGTGTCGATGAGGACGACGTCGGCGCCCTCCTCGATGCCCTCCTTGACGGCGTCGAAGGCGATGGACGCCGGGTCGCCGCCCTCGGGGCCGCGCACGGTACGGGCGCCGACGCGCTCGCCCCAGGTCTGGAGCTGGTCGGCGGCGGCGGCGCGGAAGGTGTCGGCGGCGCCGAGGACGACGTTCTTGCCGTCGGCGACGAGGACGCGCGCGAGCTTGCCGGTGGTGGTGGTCTTGCCGGTGCCGTTGACGCCGACGACCATCACGATGCCCGGGGTGTCGAGGGGCGAGTCGGTGTTGACCGCGCGGTCGAACTCGGGGACGAGGATCTTCAGCAGTTCCTCGCGCAGCAGTGTGCGCAGTTCCGCCGGGGTGCGGGTGCCGAGGACCTTCACGCGCTCACGCAGCCGCTCGACCAGTTCCTGGGTGGGCTGGACGCCGACGTCGGCGGTGAGGAGGGTGTCCTCGATCTCCTCCCAGGTGTCGTCGTCGAGGTGCTCGCGCGAGAGCAGCGTGAGCAGCCCCTTGCCGAGCGCGTTCTGCGAGCGGGAGAGCCGGGCGCGCAGCCGTACCAGCCGGCCCGCGGTCGGTTCGGGGATCTCGATCTCGGGGGCGGCGGGCGGTTCCTCGACGGCCACGGGCGCCGACGCCGAACCGTCCGGGAGATCCACCTCCTCGATCGTCCGGCGCGGTTCGTCGCGCGGCGTCTCGGCCTCGTCGCCGACGTGCGGCTCGGCCGGGGGGGCGGTGATGTCGGGTGTCGTGGGGGGTGGCGGGGGCAGCGGCTTCTTCCTGCGGCTGCCTACGACGAGCCCGCCCAGCACGCCGAGCACGACCACGGCGATGACTACAGCAAGGATGAGTTCCATAACTAGGCCAGTATGCGGGACCACCCCGCGCGGCGTTCGATCGCCTTACGGGGGCACACGGTCCTTCCTCACCCCTGGCTACCTGACGAACCGTCAGCTAGCGTCCCCCTCCACAGCCGTCCGAAGGGGGTCCCCCATGCCCGTCACGGTCGTCCGTTTCAATCTGGTCGAGCCCGGCGCCACGCCCGCCTCGCTCCGGGCCCGCTACCGGGCCGCCGTGGAGATGGCCGCGTACGCCGATGAGCAGGGCGTCTCCACCGTGCAGACGGAGGAGCACCACGGGGTCGCGAACAACTGGCTGCCGTCGCCGTTCGTCTTCGCGGGAGCCGTGTTCGGGGCCACCCGGCGGATCGCGGTCACGGTGTCGGCGGCGATCGGCCCGCTGCACGACCCGCTGCGGCTGGCCGAGGACATCGCCGTACTGGACCTGGTGAGCGGCGGACGACTGGTGACGGTCGCCGGGATCGGATACCGGCCGGAGGAGTACGCGCAGTTCGACGTCGACTGGAGGAGTCGCGGGAAGCTCCAGGACGAGGTGCTGGAGACGCTGCTCCGGGCGTGGACGGGTGAGCCGTTCGTGTACCGGGGGCGCACGGTCCGGGTCACCCCGCGTCCGGGGACCGAGCCGCATCCGCTGCTGCTGGTCGGCGGCTCGTCGAAGGCCGCGGCCCGCAGGGCGGCCCGGACCGGGCTCCCCTTCTTCCCGAGCGCGCACCTGCCGGAGCTGGAGGCGTACTACAAGGAGCGGCTCGTGGAGTACGGCACCGAGGGGTGGACGATGATGCCCGCCGCCGAGACCCCGTTGCTGCACGTGGCGGAGGATCCGGACCGGACGTGGGCCGAGTACGGCGCGCACTTCCTGCACGAGGCGCGCACCTACGCCTCCTGGCAGTCGTCCGGCATCCGGTCGGCCGTGCGGTCGGGGGCCGCGACGGTGGCGGAGCTGCGGGCGGAGGGCGTGTACCGGATCGTCACGCCGGACGAGTGCGTGGACCTGGGACTCGACAACCTCGTCCTGCACCCCCTGGCGGGCGGGATGCCGGTGGCGGAGGGCTGGCGGAGTCTGCGGCTGTTCGCGGAACGGGTTCTTCCGGCACTGCGCGGCTGAGCCGGGCGAAATCCGCTCGCCGAGGCCGCCTCGGCACTGCTCCACTGAGCCCATGAGTCTGCTGGTGGAGGTGTTCGTCAGGGAGCCGGACGGCAGGCGGAGGATCCTCGACGTGCCCGACGACGTGTACCGGTCCGGCGGCTTCGAGTCGTGGCGGACGACGGTGTGGGGATCGGAGTTCGTGCGCTCGCTCGGCGCACGCTTCCTGCCCGTACCGGCGAAGGAGGACCTCTGCGTCGAGGCCGCGGACGTACCGGAGTTCCGGCGCGAGGTGGCGCTGCTGCGCTCCCGTCTCGACGACGTCGCCCACGGCACCCGGCGGCCGCGGACCGTCGAGGAGCACCGGCACCAGATCGAGTCCCGGCTGCGGATCATCGAGGAGAGCATCCGCAAAGCCCTGGAGATCGGCGGCGGTGTCCTCATCTGGTGAGCCCGCACACGACTCCGCCGCCCCGGGCGGGGCGGCGGAGGGGGTACGAGGAGAGGGGCGGCGGGGACGTGGCCCCTCTCCTCGAACTCGGGGAGGCGTGCGGCCGGCGGGCTGGGGCCCGAGGGCCCTAGCCCATCTCCTCCAGTGACTTGCCCTTCGTCTCCTTCACGAACTTCAGGACGAAGGGGATGGAGAGCGCGGCGAAGACCGTGTAGATCACGTAGGTCACCGACAGGTTCCAGTCGGCCAGGGACGGGAAGCTCGCGGTGATGGCCCAGTTGGCGATCCACTGCGCGGAGGCGGCCACCCCCAGCGCGGCGGCGCGGAGCCGGTTGGGGAACATCTCGCCGAGCATGACCCAGACCACGACGCCCCAGGAGAGCGCGAAGAAGAGGACGAAGACATGGGCGGCGATCAGGGCGACCCAGCCCTGGGTGGCCGGGAGCTTGCCGTCGACGAGGTCGAAGGAGAAGGCCCAGGCCTCCAGCGCGAGGCCGACGACCATGCCGGCGGAGCCGATGAGCGCGAGCGGCTTGCGGCCGATCCGGTCCACGAAGATCATCGCGATGACGGTGCCGACGATGTTGATGATCGAGGTGGTGAACGAGTAGAAGAACGACTCGGCCGGATCGACGCCGACGGACTGCCACAACGTCGCGGAGTAGTAGAAGGCGACGTTGATGCCGACGAACTGCTGGAAGACCGACAGCCCGATGCCGATCCAGACGATCGGCTTGAAGAGGAAGCTGCCGCCCAGCAGGTCCTTGAAGGTCGACTTGTGCTCGCGGTGCATGGCCGACTCGATCTCGGCGACCCTGGCGTCCAGGTCGACGCCCTCGCCCTCGACCTCGGCGAGCACCTCACGGGCGCGCGCGTCCTTGCCGACGGAGATCAGGAAGCGCGGGGACTCGGGGATGGCGAAGGAGAGCAGGCCGTACAGCACGGCCGGGACGACCATGACGCCGAGCATGATCTGCCAGGCCTCCAGGCCGAGCAGTTCACCGCGCTGGTCGCCGTCGGCGGCGTTCAGGATGCCCCAGTTGACCAGCTGGGACACGGCGATACCGACGACGATCGCGGCCTGCTGGAACGAACCGAGCCGTCCCCGGTAGGCCGGCGGCGCGACCTCGGCGATGTAGGCGGGGCCGATGACCGACGCCATGCCGATGGCGAAGCCGCCGACGATCCGCCAGAAGGCAAGGTCGTACAGCGCGAAGGGGAGCGCCGAGCCGACGGCACTGACCGTGAAGAGGGCGGCCGCTATCTGCATGCACCGGATACGGCCGATGCGGTCGGCTATCCGGCCGGCCGTTGCCGCGCCGACGGCGCAGCCGATGAGCGCGACGGCGATGACCTGGGCCAGGGCCGTGGAACCGATGTCGTAGCGGTGCCGGATGGCTTCGACGGCGCCGTTGATCACGGCGCTGTCGTAGCCGAAGAGGAAGCCGCCCATCGCGGCCGCCGCCGCGATGAAGATCACGTGCGAGAGGTGGTCGGGGTGGCCTTCGCGCGCTCCTGACGTGGATGCCTGCGTAGTACTGGTCACGTGGGGGGGACCTTCCGCTTTGAAGGTAAAGGCGACTTCGCAGAGAATATGCCTTCAAGTTTCGAAGTCAAAAGACGGGTCGAGTGGGCGTTTGCCAGGTTTCCGATACAGGAGTAGGAGATTGAGTTCAAGTAATGAAGATGATGTAGCGGGCCTCGACACGGGGTGCGCGGAACCCCGCGACCGCCCTCGTCTACCCGTCGACCGGAACGGCTAACGCAGCCGCTGGCTGATGACCTTCGAGACGCCGTCGCCCTGCATCGACACGCCGTACAGCGCGTCGGCGACCTCCATCGTCCGCTTCTGGTGGGTGATCACGATCAGCTGGGACGCTTCCTGCAGCTCCTGCATGATCCGGATCAGTCGCTGCAGATTGGTGTCGTCGAGCGCCGCCTCGACCTCGTCCATCACGTAGAACGGGCTGGGGCGGGCCTTGAAGATCGACACCAGCATCGCGACGGCGGTCAGCGACCGCTCACCCCCGGAGAGCAGTGACAGCCGCTTGACCTTCTTGCCCGGCGGCCTGGCCTCGACGTCCACCCCGGTGGTGAGCATGTTGTCCGGGTCGGTGAGGATCAGCCGTCCCTCCCCTCCGGGAAAGAGCCGGGAGAAGACGCCCTCGAACTCCCGGGCGGTGTCCCAGAACGCCTCGGTGAAGACCTGCTCGACCCGTTCGTCGACGTCCTTCACCACCTGGAGCAGATCGGCCCGGGTCTTCTTCAGGTCCTCCAGCTGCTCACTGAGGAACTTGTGCCGCTCCTCCAGCGCCGCGAACTCCTCCAGCGCCAGCGGATTGACCTTGCCGAGCTGCTGGTACGCCCGCTCGGCCGCCCTGAGCCGCTTCTCCTGCTCGGCCCGGTGGAACGTCCGCGGCCGGTTGCGGGGGTGCTCCGGGTCCTCCGGCATCTCCTCGCCCTCGGCGGGCGGCGACGGCGGTACCGGCTGGTCCGGCCCGTACTCCGCGATCAGCCCTTCCGGTTCGACACCCAGCTCCTCCAGCGCCTTGGTCTCCAGCTGCTCGATCCGCATCCGTTTCTCGGCGCCGAGCACCTCGCCGCGGTGGACGGAGTCGGTCAGCTTGTCCATCTCGGCCTTGAGATCACGTCCCTCGGCACGGGCCTGCGCGAGCTCCTGCTCCCGGCGCGCCTTGGCGGCGTCGGCGGCGGTGCGTTCCTCCTCCGCCCGGGCCAGGGAGACCTCGACATGGCCGAGCAGTTGCCGGGCACCGGACGCGACGGCCTCGGCGACGGCCGCCTCGTGCCGCAGTCGCGCCCTGCGCTGTTCGGCGCGCGCCCGCGCCTCGCGCTCGGCGCGCGCGGCCCGGTCGAGCGAGTCCGCGCGCCCCGCGAGGCCCTTCACCCGCTCCTCGTGCGTCCGCACCTGGAGCCGGGCCTCCATCTCCGTCTGCCGCGCGTTGGCCCCGTCCGCAGCGAGCCGGTCCCGTACGGAGGTGTCCGGCTCCTCCTCGACGGGCATCTCCTCGGCCACCGCGAGCCGTTCGGCCAGTTCCTCCGCGTCCTCGACCGCCCTGTCGAGCGCGTCCTGGGCGCGTGCGGCGGCGGCCGTCGACCGCTCGGCCTCCCCGGCGGCGCCCCTCGCCTGCCCGGCCAGCCGCCCGAGCTGCTGCGCGACCGCGGACTTCTCCCGCTCGGCCGCCCGGCGCCGCTCGCCCAGCTCCTCCACGAGCGCGGCCCGGTCCCGCCGCGACTCGACCGCACTCCGCTGGACCTCGGCCAGTTCCTCGCACCGTACGGCCAGTTCCTCCAGCTCGGCCGCGGCCTCGTCGACGGACGCCTGCACCTCCAGCAGGCTGGGTGCCCCGGCGGAGCCGCCGTGCGCGAAGTGCGCGCCGAGGAGGTCGCCCTCGGCGGTGACGGCGGTGAGTTCGGGGCGCGCGTAGACGAGGTTCTCGGCGTCTTCGAGAGTGTCCACGACGACGATGCCGTGGAGCAGACGGCGTACGGCGGGTGTGAGGTCGGAGGGGGCACGGACCAGGTCCGCGGCGAAGTGCGCCAGGGGGGACGCCGGAAGGGGTCGCCTTTCGTCCGCAGGCCCGCCGTGGCCGGTGACGCCGTTCCCCGCGCCCCTCGGGAGTGCTGAGACCGGGTCTTCGGGCGCCCCTGCCGGCAGCAGGGCCGCACGGCCCGCGTCCTGTTTGCGCAACAGGCGGATCGCCTCGGCGGCCGCGGCCGGGCTGGTCACGGCGATCGCGTCGGCCGCCGCGCCGAAGGCCGCCGCCAGGGCGACCTCGTGCCCGGGGGTGATCGTCAGCAGCTCGGCCGCCGGACCCAGCACCCCGCCCAGCCGGTCCTTCGCGGCGAGCAGCGCGCCCGTACCGTCCTTGCGGCGCAGGCCCAGCGCGAGGGCCTCGTGGCGGGCCTGGGTGGCGGCGCGGCGCCGTTCGGCGGTGGTGGCGGCCTCCCGGGCGGCGGTGAGGGCGGACTCGGACTCGGCCAGGGCGCGCTTCGCGGCGTCGTGCCGCTCGGCGAGTTCGGAGTCGTCGGCGTCGAGACCGTCGACCTCGGCCTTCAACGCCTCGTACTCCTCCTGGGCGGCGACGGCACGCTCCTGGGCCTCGTCGCGGGCCGCGGCGAGCCGGTCGATCTCGGCCTGGGCCAAGGCCGCGCGGGAGCGGGCGGCGTTGACCTGGCCGTTCAGCCGGGCGAGGCTCTCGCGGCGGTCGGCGATGGACCGGGCGACGTCCTTCAGCCGGCGTTCCTCGACCGTCAGTTCACGTTCCAGCTCGGCGCGGTGCTCGACCGTGTCCTCCAGGGCACGCTCGGCCGCCTCCAGGGCCGCTTCGAGCTCGGCCTCCTGTTCGCGGACGCGGGCCGCCTCGCGCTCCATGTCCTCCGGGTCACGGCCGCGCCGCTCCTCGGGAGGCGCGGAGGTGGCGCTCTTGACCCGGGCGTCGGCCAGGGAGACCGTGCCGCGCACCCGTTCGGCGAGCTGCGACAGCTCGTACCAGGTCTCCTGGGCCCGCTGGAGGCGCGGGGCCAGCCGGCGCACCTCTCCCTCCAGGTGAGCCTCGCGCTGGAGCGCCTTCTTCAGCTCGGTCTCGGCGGCCTCCTTGCGCTGCTTGAGCACGGCCTCGTCGGCGACCTCGGTGCGCAGCGCCGCCCGGAGCCGTACGAGGTCGTCGGCCAGCAGCCGCAGCCGTGCGTCCCGCAGGTCGGCCTGGATGACGGCGGCCCGGCGGGCGACGGCGGCCTGTCGGCCGAGGGGCTTGAGCTGACGGCGGAGTTCGTCGGTGAGGTCCTGGACGCGGGCCAGGTTGGCCTGCATGGCGTCCAGTTTCCGCAGCGCCTTCTCCTTGCGCTTGCGGTGCTTGAGGACGCCGGCCGCCTCCTCGATGAAGGCGCGGCGGCCCATGGGGTCGGCGTGCAGGACGGAGTCGAGCCGGCCCTGGCCGACGATGACGTGCATCTCCCGGCCGATGCCGGAGTCGGAGAGCAGGTCCTGGATGTCGAGGAGGCGACAGGTGTCACCGTTGATCTGGTACTCGCTGCCACCGTTGCGGAACATGATCCGCGTGATCGTGACCTCGGAGTACTCGATGGGGAGGGCCCCGTCGGAGTTGTCGATGGTCAGGGACACCTCGGCGCGGCCGAGCGGGGGGCGCCCGGTGGTGCCGGCGAAAATGACGTCCTCCATCTTGCCGCCGCGCAGCGACTTCGCGCCCTGTTCGCCCATGACCCAGCTGAGGGCGTCGACGACGTTGGACTTGCCCGAGCCGTTCGGTCCGACGACACACGTGATGCCCGGCTCGAACCGGAGCGTGGTCGCCGAGGCGAACGACTTGAACCCGCGGAGGGTCAGGGCCTTGAGATGCACGCCGCCGGACTCTACCTCCCGGCCTGGTCCCACTCCATGAACGCGCGGTTTCACACATGAACGTGCAGGGCACATCAGACGTTAGGGAGGGTGAGGACGTTCGGGGGTTCTACCGGGGGTTCGGCGAGACGGGGGACAGAAAGAAGGGACGCCTCAAAGAGAAGGCGTCCCTTGCAGATCTGACAACTTAGCGGTTGTTACAGGCCGCCCAACCACTGCTGTCTGTCGTGGTGCGATGCAGTGATCAGGTGAGCGCAGGCTCCGCCTGGCGTGCGTCGAGCTCCATGAGCGAATCGTGAGAAGCGGCAGCCGTCAGCGCGTCGTTCTCCGCCTGGATGCGTCCGAGCTCGGATTCCAGGTCCTGGACTCGCTGCTGGAGCCGTCGCATCTCGGCGAGGAGTCGCGGGTCGGAGCCGCCGACGTAACCGAGAAGCGCCTTTGCCATGATGGATGGTCCTCCACACTGAGTGACCGACCGAAGCGGTGTGGGTCGTGAGGGAATCGCACCCGCGTTGCTTGGCACTGTTGAGTTTTTGCTGCCGTCTTCATGCCAAACAGCTAAGGTGCGCGGGGTTGCTTTTAGCGTCTCACCAAAAAGTTTGACGGTCAACACGATCACGCCCCGCATCGGCGGGCATCCCTGTGCCGCGCGGCCCCGAGCGGGCGACGCTGCGGCGGTACGGGGACCTCTCCTGGCCGGCGGAGCGAGGGGATCATCGTCTCTTCGGAGACTGCCATGACAAAGCCGCCTTGGCAATCACCTGCACATTTCTGGTGTGTGCATGCTCCTGGCATATGACGTTGGCCCACCCCTCACCCCCGCGCCACACGCTCCGGGCGAGAGAGTCAGCGGATGGCGAAGCCGTCGTAGCCCCCTCGCGGTGTGTCCCAGATCTCGGTGACGCCGTCCACGCGCCCGGGCGTGTCGTCCCCCAGGAGCCACTCCAGTAGCCCCTCGCACGCCCCGCGGGACCCCTCGGCGACCACCTGGACCCGTCCGTCGGCCAAATTGAGAGCAAAACCACTCAGTCCGCCGATCTCCAGCGCCCGAGCCCGCGTGAACCAGCGGAAACCCACCCCTTGCACCCGTCCACGCACCCAGGCGACCAGCCGTACATCCTCGCTCATGCCTGCACGCTAACGGGCCAATGTCCCATGGGTCTCTCCCTCCCCCGGCGCCATGCTGTACCGTCCCGACCCAATGAATCTCATATGAAACTCACTCCTTCGTGTGAGATTCGTGAAGGCCACGATCACAACGTTGACAACATCCCCAACGTTGACGCAGGACACAGCAAGGACGAGGAAGGCCAAGACATGGGACGCCACCGACGCTCCGCCGCCGGCCGCGCCGCCAGGGGGGGCCGCGCCGCCGGGGTCACCGACATGGGCTTCGCTTCCGACGAGCCCCATTACGGCCCGGAGAACCTGTACGGGTTCGCGGCGTTCCTGGAGGCCGACGCCCAGGCCGCCGCCTCGCGCTCCGGAGGCTCGCGCCGCCGCAAGAAGCGGACCGTGACCCCTGTGAAGTCCAGCCTGCTCGGCGTGTCCGCAGCCGTGGCCCTCGGTACCGTCGCCGTGGCCACCGGGGTGCTGCCGGGTGGTGACAAGTACGCGGTCAGCGAGGGCGCCGGCAACGCGACGGTGGTGCCCGCCGGTTCGCCGACGGGGGCGGCGACCCAGCAGGGCGGTACGGACGGTGCCGCGCCGGAGCAGCGCGAGGACGAGTCCACCAGCCGTGACGCCGAGCGCGAGGCCTCACCGTCCGACGCGCCGGCACCCTCGAAGACCCCCTCCGAGGAGAAGCCGTCCGACGAGGCGGGCAAGGGCGCCGGTTCCGGGAAGACCGAGAAGCCGTCCGGCAAGCCCACCAAGGAGACGGGCAAGGACAAGGACAAGGGCAAGGAGAAGACCTCCCCGGGGGAGATCTCCACCGAGACCCAGGCCGAGGCGGCGGTCCTCCTGCTCGTCAACGAGGAGCGGGCCAAGGCCGGCTGCAGCCCGGTCGCGGCCGACAGCGACCTGGCCCAACTGGCCGAGGCGTTCAGCAAGGACATGGCGCTGCGCAGTTTCTTCGACCACACGGACCCCGACGGCTCCGACCCCTGGGACCGTGCGGCCTCCCTCGGGATCACGGGACTGGGCGGCGAGAACATCGCCCGCGGCCAGGCCACCGCCGAGGCGGTCATGGAAGCCTGGATGAACAGCCCAGGCCACAAGGCGAACATCCTGAACTGCGACTTCAAGACCCTCGGCGTCGGCGTCCACCTGGGCGACGGCGGACCGTGGTGGACCCAGGACTTCGGCTACTGAGACGGCCGCAGGGGACTTCGGTCACTGAGACATCACCCGGACGCCACCGCTCACCAGGAGTTAGTGCAACCTTCTGGTGAGCGCTGCGCCGGAGTATGCTCGATGTATGGAATCAGCCGCGCAGAGTGCCGTGACGCCCGCGCAGGCCGCCGCGGGCGCGGACGCCTGGAACCTCGACGAGCTGGCCTTCGACGTGTTCGCCAGGAACTGCCCCTCACGGGGCACCCTGGAACACGTCACGGGCCGCTGGGGCGGGCTCACGCTGGGCGCGCTGCACGACAGCTCGCTCCGCTTCAACGAGCTGCGGCGCCGGGTCGACGGCGTCAGCGAGAAGATGCTCTCCCAAACCCTGCACGCCCTGGAGCGAGACGGCCTGGTGCACCGCGAGGCCCAGCCCACCAACCCGCCGCGCGTCGACTACAGCCTCACCCCGCTCGGCCGCGAGGTCTCCGAGCGGCTGCTGTCCCTCATCACCTTCGTCGAGGGCCGGATGGAGGACGTGCTCCAGGCCCGTGCGCGCTACGACGAGACGCGCGGGGCCCGCTGACACGTCGGGCAGAAGTAGCTGGAGCGGTTCATCCACGGCCGTCGCCGCATCGGCGTGGCACAGCGTCGGCAGGGCAGTCCCTCTCGGCCGTACGCGTCCAGCGACCGGTCGAAGTACCCCGACTCACCGTTCACGTTGACGTAGAGGCTGTCGAAGCTCGTACCGCCCACCGCCAGCGCCGCGTTCATCACGTCCCGTACGTGGCCCAGGAGTTCGGTGGTACGGGGGCGGGTGAAGCCCGCGGTCGGGCGCTCGTAGTGCAGCCTGGACCGCCACAGCGCCTCGTCGGCGTAGATGTTGCCCACCCCGCTGATCAACGACTGGTCGAGCAGGGCCCGTTTGATGGTCGTACGCTTGCGGCGCAGCGCCTGGTGGAACGCCTCCGCGTCGAACAGCGGGTCGAGCGGGTCGCGGGCGATGTGCGCGATGACGTCCGGCAGGCCGTCGGGGGTGGTGTCGTGCAACGACAGCCCGCCGAAGGTGCGTTGGTCGACGAAGCGGAGTTCGGTGAGCAGGTCGTCCGCGAAGCGGACGCGGATCCTGAGGTGCTTCTCGTCGGCCGTCTCGTGCGGCTGCACGAGCAGTTGGCCGCTCATGCCGAGGTGCGCGAGGACGGCTGTGCCGGTGTCCTCGACGGGCAGCCACAGGTACTTGCCGCGTCGGCTGGGCTCCCCGATGCGGTGGCCCTTCAGTCGGTGAGCGAAGTCCTCGGGGCCGGCCAGGTGGCGGCGGATCGCCCGGGGGTGGAGCACCTCGACATCGGCGACGGTGCGGTGCGCCACCCAGCGCTCCAGGCCCCGCCGGACGACCTCGACCTCGGGCAGTTCTGGCACAGGGTCCTCCGGAGGTTGGGTGGGGGGTGAGGTCGCGGGTGGGTGAGGTCGTGCGTCGGGTGCGGGTGGGTGGGGACTGGTCGCGCAGTTCCCCGCGCCCCTGTAGAGCCGGGCCTGCGCCCCTTGCTTTTCGGGCCCCACGCGTCCGCACTCGCCGACATGCCGAAACCGCCCCCGCATCCCCTCGCGGGGGTCCGGGAGCGGTAGCCCGCGGTGTCAGGCCGGGGCGGCGTCCGAAGGAGTCTCGGCGGAGTCGTCGGGTACGAGTGCCGCGGCCTCGGCCGCCGCCTTCGCCCGCTCGTCCGCCGCGGAGCGGATCGCACGCCAGGCGGACTCGGCCGCCTGCTGTTCCGCTTCCTTCTTGCTGCGGCCGGTGCCGGTGCCGTACGAGACGCCTCCGACGCGGGCGGCAGCTGTGAAGGTCTTCTCATGGTCGGGGCCGGTCTCCGTGACCAGGTACTCGGGCACACCGAGCCCTTCGGTCGCGGTGAGCTCCTGGAGACTGGTCTTCCAGTCCAGGCCGGCTCCGAGGTTCGAAGACTTCTCGATCAACGGGTCGAACAGGCGATGCACCAGCTCCGCCGCCGAGTCGAGCCCCTGGTCGAGATAGACCGCGCCGATCACCGCTTCGAGGGTGTCGGCCAGGATGGATGCCTTGTCCCGGCCACCCGTGCCCTCTTCACCGCGGCCGAGCCGGATGAAGGAGCCGAGGTCGAGCCCGCGGCCCACCTCCGCCAGCGCACGAGAGTTGACCACCGCGGCCCGCAGCTTGGCCAGTTGGCCTTCGGGCAGGTCGGGGTGGGTGCGGTACAGCGTGTCCGTGACCACCAGGCCGAGCACGGAGTCCCCGAGGAACTCCAGACGCTCGTTGGTGGGCAGACCGCCGTTCTCGTACGCGTACGAACGGTGGGTCAGCGCACGCACCAGAAGGGCGGACTCGAGCTGGTAGCCGAGCCGCCCTTCCAGAAGCGTGTGGGACGAGGCTGTGTTCTCCGCCTTTTTCTTGGCGTTGGTCTCCGCCTTGGCGTCAGACATAGAGCCTCTCACCAGCCGCTCAGACCTCGAGGACCTGGCGCTTGTTGTAGGTGCCGCAAGACGGGCACGCGATGTGCTGCAGCTTGGGCTCGTGGCAGCGCTCGCACGCAACCAGGGTGGGGACCGCAGCCTTCCACTGCGACCGGCGGTGGCGCGTGTTGCTGCGCGACATCTTCCGCTTCGGAACAGCCACGGCTACTTCTCCTGCTTCTCGTCGACACCGGGTTCGGCGCCGCTCATCTCGTCCTTCTCGCCGTCTTCGAGTGAACCGGCGAGTCCCTGCAGTGCCGCCCAACGGATGTCGACGGCGTCATGGTGGTGGTCCGGGTCGTCCGCGAGCCGGGCTCCGCACTCGGAGCACAGGCCGGGGCAGTCGTCCTGGCACACCGGCTGCATCGGCAGTGCGAGCACCACCGCGTCGCGCAGCACGGGTTCGAGGTCGAACAGGCCGTCCTCGATGAAGAGTCTGTCCTCGTCGTCCTCGGCGTCGCTGTCGGGTTCCGCGATCACGCGGCCCCGCTCATCGGCGTCGGGGTACGAGAACATCTCCTGGAAGTCCGCTACGAGCTCCAGCTCGACCGGCTCCAGACACCTTACGCACTCCCCCTTGGCGTCGGCACGGGCGGTGCCTGTGACGAGCACCCCTTCCATGACCGACTCCAGACGGAGTCCGAGCTCCACCGGGGCGCCTTCCGGCACTCCGACGACCCCCTTGATCCCGAGGTCCCTGGGAGCGTCGACCGAGCGCGTCAGACGCTGTTGCGCACCGGGCCGCCGGCCCAGCTCGTGCGTGTCGAACACGAGGGGGTTGCGGTGGTCGAGGCGGGCGTTCAGAGCCATTTCTGCTTTCGGTCTTCGGGACTCGGAGGAGGACGCCACCCCTGGTGTTCCGGGCAGCGCTCGATCGCGGGCGTCTTTTGCGGACAGCATGAACGCACGCGCGACCGAAGAAACAGGATACTGGACCTTTCGCTCTCGGCCCAATCCGCGGTCAGCGGCCCTGTTCGTACCGGCGCAGCTGCTCCGCCGTGATCATGGTGGTGTCGAAGAGACTGGTCTCGTCGAGCACGTTCGCCTGCTGCTGCGCGTACCCCTGCTGGTCCTGCGGCACCCGGTCCTGGTGCCCCTGGTGCGGGTCGTACGCGGGCTGCTGCGGGTAGCCGGCCGCGTACGGGTCGGCCTGCTGGTAGCCGTAGGGGTCCGCGGCCTGCTGGGGCTGGGTGTACTGCTGCTGGTAGCCGCCGTACGGATCCTGCTGGTACGCCGTCGCCTGGTACGCGTCCTGCTGCCCGCCGTAGGGCTGCTGCTCCGGCACCTGCCGGGACTGCTCGGCGGGGATGTCGGAGAGGGCGGCGAGGTCGGCCAGGTAGTCGGCGTCGCTGGTGGGCCGCGGGGAGGTGCCGTCGTCGCCGAGGGCGAGGGCACCGAGGTCGTCGGTGGCGATCCGGCCGTGCAGCTTCTGGCGGCCGCGGCCCACGGCCTCCAGGGTCTTGGCGAGCACCGCCTCGAAGGCGCCGAGCTTGGCGTCCACGTAGGCGTCGGCGTCCTTGCGCAGGGTCTCGGGGTCCTGGCTGCGCTCGGGGGCGTCCTCGTCCGCGTAGCCCTGCTCGTCGAGGCCGGGGCCCGTGCCGAGGAGCTTCTCGCGGCCGCGGCCCACGGAGCCGAGGGTCTTGGTGAGGACGACCTCGAAGTTGGCGAGCTTGGAGTCGACGTAGTCGTCGGCCTCGGCGCGGACGTCCTCGGCCTCCTGGCGGGCCTCGCCCAGGATGCGGTCGGCCTCGTTCTGGGACCGGCGAGCGACCTCGGTGTCGGAGATCAGGGAGCCGCGCTCGGCGTGCGCGTTCGCCACGATCCGCTCGGCCTCCTGACGGGCCCGCTCGACCATGTGGTCACGGTCGCCGATCAGCTCCCGCGCCTGGGCGAGGGAGTCGGGCAGGGCCGCGCGCAGTTCGTCGAGCAGGGAGAGCAGTTCGGCGCGATTGACCACGCACGAGGCCGACATGGGCATGGATCGGGCGCCGGAGACCACCGAGACGATCTCGTCGAGCTTCTTCTGCACGTCCACCGTGTGGTCCACCGTGTGCTCGCCACTCTCTACGACTGTGTTGGAGACGGTCGGGTCGACTGTACGGCCAGCGGGGGAGGTTCGTCCGCTCAGTCCCGCTTCAGGCGTTCGCCGAGGGCTTCGAGGACGAGCGGGGGGACCAGGTGGGAGACGTCGCCGCCCCAGGTCGCGACCTCCTTGACCAGGGAGGACGACAGGAAGCTGTAGGTGGGGTTGGTGGGGACGAAGAGGGTCTCCACGCCCGACAGGCCGATGTTCATCTGGGCCATCTGCAGCTCGTAGTCGAAGTCGCTGACCGCGCGCAGCCCCTTGACGATGGCCGGGATGTCGCGCTGCTTGCAGAAGTCCACGAGCAGACCGTGGAAGGCCTCCACCCGTACGTTCGCGTATTCGGTGGTGACCTCGCGGATCAGTTCCATCCGCTCCTCGACCTCGAAGAGGCCCTTCTTGGACTTGTTGATCATCACCGCGACATAGACCTCGTCGTACAGCTTGGAGGCGCGGCCAATGATGTCGAGGTGTCCGTTGGTGATGGGGTCGAACGACCCGGGACAGACGGCACGGCGCACTTGGGGTCCCTCGCTCTCCGGTCCGGCGGTCATCGTGCGTCTTCGCACGTAGCGGCGGCGCGACCGTACCAAAACGTTCCCTCGCCGTAGCGACGGGCCCTGATGGCGTCGAAACCGGTCGGCCAGGCGAATTCACCGCCTCTGGTGCTGCGCTCCACGGTGACGAGGGCCTCGTCGCCAAGCCAGCCCCCCGTAAGGAGTGTGAGCAGGATCTCCCGAAGATCGTCGTCCGGGACGGCGTACGGGGGGTCCAGGAAGACGAGGTCGTACGGCTCGTCCGGCGCCGGGCCCTGGATGATCTGCTCCGCTTTGCCCGGTCTCACCTCGGCGCCGGGGAGGCCGAGCGATCGGACGTTGTCGCGGACGGTACGGGCCGCTCGCGCGTCGGCCTCGACGAGGAGGGTGTGGCCGGCGCCTCGGGAGAGGGCCTCCAGACCGACGGCGCCCGACCCGGCGTACAGGTCCAGGACCCGTTCGCCGTCCAGCGGGCCGCCGAGGAGGGATTCCCAGGTGGAGAAGAGGCCCTCGCGCGCGCGGTCGGAGGTGGGGCGGGTGCCGTTGCCCGGCGGGACGGCGAGGCGGCGTCCGCCGGCTGCGCCGGCGATCACGCGGGTCATCTTGGGTCCTTGGGGAGGAGGCGACTGTGGGTCCAGTCTGACAGTCGGAGGTGAGGGGCGCGTTCTGCCGTGGGCGGCTGCGGAGCGGCGGGATCGCCTGGTGGGGGTGCCTCTCGATCCACGTAAGCGACCGCGGGTCCGTCGTGGTTGCTCGCGCAGTTCCCCGCGCCCCTTCGGGCGCGCTGCAGCTCAGCCCTTGTCCAGGTACTGCTCCCTCTCCTCGTCCAGGAGGGCGTCCAGGGCTGTCCTCAGCGCCGGCAGGCGCTCCAGGTCCGGGTCGGCCGCCACCACCGCGGCCGCCTCCTCGCGGGCCTCCGCGATGATCTCCTCGTCGTCGATGACGGTCAGCATGCGCAGGCTGGTGCGGGCGCCGGACTGGGCCTGACCGAGGACGTCGCCCTCGCGACGCTGTTCGAGGTCGATGCGGGAGAGTTCGAAGCCGTCGAGGGTGGCGGCGACGGCACCGAGGCGCCGGCGGGCCGGGCTCGCCTCGGGCATCTCGGTGACCAGGAGGCACAGGCCCGCGGCGGAGCCCCGGCCCACCCGGCCGCGCAGCTGATGGAGCTGGGAGACGCCGAAGCGGTCGGCGTCCATGATCACCATGGCGGTGGCGTTCGGGACGTTCACCCCGACCTCGATGACCGTGGTGGCGACCAGGACGTGCGTCTCGCCGGCGGCGAAGCGGCGCATGACCGCGTCCTTGTCGTCGGGGTGCATCCTGCCGTGCAGGACCTCGACCCGCAGACCGGCGAGGGGGCCCTTGGCGAGCTGGTCCGCGACGTCGAGGACGGCGAGGGGCGGGCGCTTCTCGGCCTCGTCCTCGGGGGACTTCCCGCCGCCCTTCCTCGGGTCAGCGGGTTCGTCCGCGTCGTCCCCGATGCGGGGGCAGACGACGTACGCCTGGTGGCCGTTCTCCACTTCCTCGCGCACGCGCTCCCAGGCGCGCGCGAGGAAGTGCGGTTTGTCGGCGGCGGGGACGACATGGCTGGCGATGGGTGAGCGGCCGGCAGGGAGCTGGTCGAGGACCGAGGTGTCCAGGTCGCCGAAGACGGTCATCGCGACCGTGCGCGGGATGGGGGTGGCCGTCATGACCAGGAGGTGGGGCGGCTGTTTGCCCTTGCCGCGCAGGGCGTCGCGCTGCTCGACGCCGAAGCGGTGCTGCTCGTCCACGACGACCAGGCCCAGGTCGTGGAACTGCACCTTGTCCTCGATCAGCGCGTGGGTGCCGATGACGATCCCGGCCTCGCCGGTGACCAGGTCCAGCAGGGCCTGTCGGCGGCCGGCGGCGCCCATCGACCCGGTGAGGAGCACCACCTTGGTGGCGTGCTCGGATCCGCCGAGCATGCCGCCCTCGGCCAGCTCTCCCATCATCTCGGTCACCGACCGGTGGTGCTGCTGGGCGAGGACCTCGGTGGGCGCGAGCATGGCCGCCTGGCCGCCCGCGTCGACGACGGCGAGCATGGCGCGCAGGGCCACCATGGTCTTTCCGCTGCCCACCTCGCCCTGCAGCAGCCGGTGCATCGGGTGCTCGGTGGCCAGGTCGTCGAAGATCTCCCGGGAGACCTTCCGCTGCCCGTCGGTGAGGGTGAAGGGGAGGCGGGCGTCGAAGGCGGTGAGAAGGCCGTCGGGGGCGGGGCGGCGGGCGACGGCGGGGAGCTGCGAGTCGGCGTGCCGGCGGCGGGCGAGGGCGACCTGGAGCACGAAGGCCTCGTCCCACTTGAGGCGGTCGCGGGCGCTGTCCCGGTCCGCCGTGGTGTGGGGGCGGTGGATCTTCAGCAGGGCCTCCGGGAGCGAGACCAGACCCCGGCCCTCCCGCAGCGACTCGGGCAGGGGGTCCACGGCCTCCTGGGCGCTCGGCAGGATCGTCTGGACTGCTTTGGCGATCTTCCAGGACTCCATCTTGGCGGTGGCCGGGTAGATCGGGATGAGGGCGCCGGCCCAGGTGTCGACGGTCTCGGTGTCGCCCTCCCCGCGCAGCGGCTCGTAGGCCGGATGGGCCAGCTGGAGGCGGCGGTTGAAGACGGAGACCTTGCCGGCGAACAGCGCGCGGGTGCCGGGGAGGAGGTCCTTGTGGGGTTTGTGGACGCCGTGGCCGAAGAAGACGAGCTGGAGGCGGCCGCTGCCGTCCGTGATGGTCACTTCGAGGCGCTGGCCCTTGCCCCGGGGGGCCTTGGCGGAGGCGAAGGTGTGCAGGCGGGCGTCGGCGACCTGGGCGACCACCGTGACGTGCTCGTCCATGGGCAGGTCGGCGAGACGGGTGAGCCGGCCGCGCTCCTCGTACCTGCGGGGGTAGTGGTGCAGCAGGTCCCCGACGGTGTGCAGGCCGAGGTGCTCGGCCATCACCTTCGCGGTGGCGGCGCCGAGCGAGTTCTTGAGCGGTTCTTCGAGCGCGGGCACGAGATCCATTGCACACCACCGCACTGACAATCCCGTAGACGTCCTGGAAATCCGCTGGTCAGGCGGGTCGTTCGGGCCTAGGATGACGCTCTCCCGGACCCAGCCGCGGCAGGGCCCGTACCGCCTCCCGTCCGCGGTCACCGTCTTCCGGGACCGCCCGACCCCGCCGCCGTCGCCAGAATCCCCTCCCCCCGGCGCTGCGACGATGGATTCAATGACCTCACAGTCATCCCAGGCACCCCAGACTCCCGAGGCGTCCCCGTCGCCTCATACGTTCCAGGTCGATCTGCGTGGCCTGGTGGATCTGCTCTCGCATCACCTCTATTCCAGTCCCAAGGTCTACCTGCGCGAACTGCTGCAGAACGCCGTGGACGCGATCACCGCCCGCCGTGCCGCACAGCCCGGTGCGCCCGCCCGGGTCCGGCTGTTCGCCGAGGGCGGCGCGCTGCGGGTGGAGGATTCGGGCATCGGGCTCACCGAGGCCGACGTGCACGACCTGCTCGCCACGATCGGGCGCAGTTCCAAGCGCGGCGACGGCGGCATCCAGGAGGTCCGCTCGGACTTCCTGGGGCAGTTCGGCATCGGGCTGCTGGCGTGTTTCGTGGTCGCCGAGCGCATCCGCGTGGTCAGCCGCAGCGCCCGTACGCCGGGCGCCCCGCCGGTGGAGTGGACGGCGGCCGACGACGGCTCGTACACCGTGCGGACCCTGCCCGACGAGGCGCGGCCCGAACCGGGCACGACCGTGCATCTGGTCGCGCGGCCGGGAGCTGCCGAATGGCTCGCCCCCGCGCGCGTGCTCACTCTGGCGCGGGACTTCGGGTCGCTGCTGCCGTACGACGTCCGGGTGGGCGACGAGGCGGTCACCGATCTGCCGGCCCCCTGGGACCGCGCGTACCCCTCCCCCGCAGGCCGGCGGGTGGCCCTGGCCCGGCACTGTCACGACCTGTTCGGGTTCACCCCGCTGGACTCCGTCGAGCTGAACGTGCCGCTGGCCGGGATCCGGGGGGTGGCGTACGTGCTGCCGGCCGCCGTCAGCCCGGCCCAGCGGGCGGGTCACCGGGTGCACCTGAAGGGCATGCTGCTCACCGAGCGGGCCGAACAGCTGCTGCCGGACTGGGCGTTCTTCGTGCGGTGCGTGCTCGACACGGACAGTCTGCGGCCGACGGCGTCGCGGGAGTCGCTGTACGAGGACGAGACCCTGGCGGCCGTGCGGGAGGCGCTGGGCGAGCGGATCCGCGGCTGGCTCACCGGGCTCGCCGCGGGCGATCCGGAGCGGCTGGCGGCCTTCCTGTCGGTGCACCACCTGGGCGTGAAGTCGCTGGCGCGGCACGACCGGGAGATGCTGCGCACGATGCTGCCGTGGCTCCCGTTCGAGACGACCGACGGCCGGCTGTCCCTGGAGGAGTTCGCCCAGCGGCACCCGGTGGTGCACTTCACGCGGACGGTCGAGGAGTACCGCCAGGTCGCGCCGATCGCGTCCGCGCAGGGCGTCGGGGTGGTCAACGGCGGTTACACGTACGACAGCGAGCTGGTCGAGGCGCTGCCTTCGGTGCGGCCGGGGACGGCGGTCGCCGAGCTGGACGCCGAGACGGTGACGGCTCACCTGGACGCGCCGGACCCGGACGAGGAACTGGCGCTGGCGGGCTTCCTGTCGGCGGCGCGGGCCAGGCTCGACCCCCTGGGGTGCGATGTCGTGCTGCGGGCCTTCCACCCGCTGTCGGTGCCCGCGCTGCACCTGGACGACCGCTCCGCGCGGCACGAGCAGGCGCGCGCGGAGGCGGAGGAGCGGGCGGACGACCTGTGGGCGGGCATCCTCGGCTCGCTGCGGGGCGGTGCCCCGCGCGCGAAGCTGGTGCTCAACCACCTCAACCCGCTGGTCCGGCGGATCGGTTCGCTGTCCGACCGGGAGCTGATCGGCACGGCCACGGAGTCCCTGTACGGGCAGGCCCTGCTGAGGGCGCAGCGGCCGCTCAGGCCCGCCGACTCGGCGCTGCTGAACCGGGCCTTCATCGGCCTGCTGGAGTGGGCCACGCACACCGAGGGGGACGGCCGCCCGTGAGAGACGTCATGGACTTCGACGAGCTGCGCCGGGCGATGGCGGAGAA
Organism: Streptomyces sp. NPDC057438; assembly: GCF_042802995.1. Classification (NCBI taxonomy): domain Bacteria; kingdom Bacillati; phylum Actinomycetota; class Actinomycetes; order Kitasatosporales; family Streptomycetaceae; genus Streptomyces; species Streptomyces sp. NPDC057438. Next base: position 5,203 of record NZ_JBHVDD010000072.1, on the reverse strand, counting down.
CCACGGGCAGCCGGAGGGGCCCGCCCGTAACGCGCGCGCGGAGGTGCTGCTCGCGGAGGCGGAGCGGCTGAACGTGCCGCTCGCCGTGATCGAGGCGCTCGGGCACCAGCTGAAGGTCTACAACTACAGCTCCGAGAAGGACAGGATGTTCGTCCCCTTCGCGCGCCTGCTGCGCATGTGGGACGAGCACCCGGAGGACTTCGACGAGTACGAGATCCACTCCCTGCACTGGGTGTTCAAGTGGATGTCGGCCGGCATGCTGAACCAGCCGCACGTCCCGCTCGCCTCCGTCGAGAAGTGGCTCGGCGAGATGGAACGCCGCTACCGGCTCGCCGGGCACTCGGAACGCGCGGTGCGCGCTGCCGAGTTCAGCGTGGCCGCGCACGTCGGCGACCTGGCGCGGGCCGAGCGGGCCTACGGGGCGTGGCTGGCCGCCGACCGGGACGCGATGGCCGACTGTCTCGCGTGCGAGCTGCACGGCCAGGGCTGGTGGCGGGCCCGGCGGGGCGAGGACGCCCAGGCACTGGAGCTGTGGGCGCCGGTGCTGGAGGGCGCGTACACGTGCGCCCATGAGCCGCACACCGTCCTGGCGTCCTCCCTGCTGCCGCTGCTGCGGCTGGGGCGTCCCGAGGAGGCCCGGGCCCACCATCTGCGCGGTTTCCGGCTGGTGCGGGCGATGGAGAGCATGCGGGGCGCGTACGCGGACCATGTGGAGTTCTGCGCCCTGACCGGCAACGAGGCGCGGGGTCTTGAGCTGCTGGCGGAGCGTCCGGCGTACTTCACGGACTCCGGCGACCCGCGCAGCAAGCTGGACTTCCTGAGCGTGGTGGCGCTGCTCATGGACCGGCTGGTCGCGCGTGGGTTCGCCGGTCAGACGGTTCCCGGTCCCGCCGGGCGTACCTGGACGGCCCGCGAACTGGCCGCCCACGCGCGCGAGGAGGCCCTGTCGCTGGCCGCCCTCTTCGACGGGCGCAACGGCACGTCGTACGTCAGCGGCCTCGCCCGGGAGCGGATGGACCGGGCACCGCTGCTGGACCGGCTGCCGCTGGGCGTGCGCGCGGCACGGCCCGCGGTCGCGGTGCCGGCGCCCCGGCCGCCGGCCGCCGTGGAGGGGACGGAGAGCTCCGCCGTGCCGGAAGGCCTGCCCGGTCTCCTCGCGGAGGCTCGGCGGCTCTCCGCGTGCCTGCATCCCGGTTCCGTCGGGGCCTGGGCGGCCGTGGCGCGGGCCGCCGGGGCCGAGGGCGCGCAGCTGGACGCCCGGGACCGCGCGGAGCTCGTCGACCACGAGGCGATCGGTCTCGGACCGGAGGGCCACACCCTGTTCGCACGGGCGGCCGAGCTGTACGAGGAGGCCGGGGACCCGGGCGAGGCGCTGGCGGCACGCGCGCGCGAGGCGCACGTGCACGCCCTGACGGGCCGTTCGGACACGGCCCTGGAGCTGATATCCGGGCCGTACGAGAAGATCCTCGCCCTCTGGGCGGCCGGCGGGACGGGTCCGCGGCAGACGGCGTCCGTGCTGGTGGGGCGGGCCCGGATACTGGTGCAGCGGATGCACGAGACCGAGGACGCCGACGCGGTGCCCCCCGCCGAGGCCGCCGTGCGCGAGCTGGCGGCCCTCGTCGAACCGCGCCGCGAGGAGGACGTACGCCTGGCCTCACGGGCCGCGGAGGCGCGGGCGATGCTCGGGGAGCTGGCCGCGCGGGGCGGGGACGCGGCGGCCGCCGCCGATCTGTTCGCGGAGGCCGCCGAGCGGTACGTGGCGGCCGGGCTGCCGTGGTTCGCCGTGCAGTACGAGGCCCGGCTCGCCGGGGTCGCGCAGCAGCTAGGGGACCTGGCGACGGCGGAACGGGCGGCGCTGGCGGCGCTGGAGCACGGCGGGCCGGACCTGGAGCCGGTGGGCCACGCCCAGCTCCGTCTCCAGCTGGCCGAACTGCTCGGCGCCGACGACCGGGTGGAGCCGGCCCTCGCGCACGCCCTGGAGGCGACGCACTGGGCCGACGAGGCGGGAGAGGGGCCGACGCTCGGTGCCTGGGCCCGGCATCTGCTCGGCGGGTTCCTGCTACGGCTGGGGCGATGGGCGGAGGCCGCCGAGGTGCTGGAGTCCGCCCTCGTCGATCTCAGCGCCGAGACGCACGGCGACGGGGCCCTCGCCCAGACCCTGTGGTGGCTCGGCGACTGCCACACCGAGCTGGGCGAGCACCGCGAGGCCGCCGAGCGGTGGCTGCGGGCAGCCGACATCGCCCGGCACTGGCCCGAGCAGCACGACCACGCCCTGCTCGCCCATCTCACCGCGGAAGCGCTCACGCGCGCGGAGCTGCCCGCCGAGGCCGACCGGGCGTACGCCCGCGCCGTCGACCTCTGGGGCGAGCTGGGGAACGTCCACGGGTACGTCCGGGCGCTGCGGGCGCGCGCCTGGTACGCGGCGCAAGAGGGACACGAGGGGCCGGAGGGCTCCGTCCCGGACGCGGCGCGGGAGCTGATGGGCGACGCGGTGGCGGGCTGCGAGGCGGCCCTGTCGGACGTGGACGGCGAGGAGAACCGGCGGCGGATCCTCGCGGAACTCGCCGAGACGTATCTGCAGTTCGGCGATCTGCTGGCCCGCTCCGTGGCCGAGGACGCGCAACGCGTCTCCTTCGGGCCGGTGTTCGAGGAGGCGCTGGGGTCCGTCGAGCGGGCGGTGTCGGTGTACGCGTCCCTGGGGGCGGACCTCCTGGACGCCCGGACCGCCGCCGAACTGGCCGCGGGCCGTCTGGAGGCCGCCCTGGGGCGGTCGGGTGCCGCCGCGGACCGGGCGCGGGGGGTGCTGGCGGCGTGCGGCGACCGGGACGACGAGACGGCGGTGGCCCGGCGGGCCGAGGCGGAGCGGCTGGCGGAGGCGTCGCGGGTGCGGGGAGAGGGCTGAAGCCCCTCCGGCTGCTCGGCCGCTCGCCTACTCGACGCCGATCAGCAGCAGGGCCCCTTGCCGGCCGCCCCGGTACACCACCGTGTCCACCGCCAGGTACTCCCGTACCCGGCTCTCCACGTGGTCGACGACGTCGTCGGGGGCCTCGTCGCCCAGGACCAGGGTGACCATCTCGCCGCCGGCGGCCAGCATCCGGTCGACCACCGCCGCCGCGGTCAGCGTGACGTCGGAGCCGATGACGGCGACGTCGCCGTCGACGAGGCCGAGGACGTCGCCGGCCTGGCAGATGCCGGCCATGGTCCAGGACTGGCGTTCGGCGATGACGACCTCGGCGTAGCGGGTGGCGCCGGCGGCGGACGTCATGGAGACGACGTCCTCGTCGAAGCGGCGGTCGGGCTCGTGGACGGCGAGGGCGGCGATGCCCTGCACGGCCGAGCGTGTGGGGATGAGGGCGACGCGGACACCCTCCGCGCGGGCCTGCTCGGCGGCGGCCGCCGCCGTGTGGCGGAGGTCCGCGTCATTGGGCAGCAGCACCACCTCGCGCGCGTGGGCACGCCGTACGGCCTCCACCAGCTCCCCGCTGGCGGGCGGCTCCCCGGGGCGGGCCAGGACCGTGGTCGCGCCCGCCTCGGCGTAGAGCCCGGCCAGTCCCTCCCCCGGTACGACGGCCACGACGGCCCGCTGGGCGCGCTCGCGCGGCGGCCGCCGGACCTCACCCGTCACATGGGCGTCCTCGGCCCCGAAGTGCGTGATCCGGATGCGGTACGGCCGCCCGGCCTCGACGCCCGCCTCGACGGCGGCGCCGGCGTCGTCGACGTGCACGTGCACGTTCCACAGCCCGTCCCCGCCGACCACCACGAGCGAGTCGCCGAGCGCGTCGAGCCGGCTCCGCAGACGGGCCACGGCCGCGTCCTGCGCCTCCAGGAGGTAGATCACCTCGAACGCGGGACCGCCCGCGTCGGGCCGGTCGTCCGCGCACACCTCCGCGTCCTCGGCGACCTCGGCCACGCGCGGGTGGCCGACGCCGCCGGCCACCGCTCTCGGCGCCTCGCCCGTGAACGTCTCGACCAGTGCCGCCAGCACCGCCACCAGGCCCCGTCCGCCCGCGTCCACGACGCCGGCGCGGGCCAGGGCCGCCAGCTGGCCCGGCGTCGCCGCCAGGGCCGCCCCGGCGCCCTCGTAGGCGGCGCGGGCGACCGTGCCGCAGTCGCCCTCGGCGCCGGTGGCCGCGTCGGCCGCCGCGGAGGCGACCGTGAGAACGGTCCCCTCGACGGGATGGGCGACCGCGTCCCGGGCGGAGTCGGCGGCGTGCCGCAGCGCGAGCCGCAGGCCCCGGCCGTCGGTGTGCACCGCCCCACTGTCGTCGGAGAGCACCTGGGCCATGCCCCGCAGGAGCTGGGCGAGGATCGTCCCGGAGTTGCCCCGGGCCCCGATGAGGGCCCCATGTGCCATGGCGCGCGCCGCCTCGGCGAGGCTGGGCCTGCCCGCGCCCGCCGGGGCGCCGGTCTCGTGGCCCGCGAAGACCGCCTCCACGGCCGCCGCCGCCGACTCCATCGTCAGGTACAGGTTCGTGCCGGTGTCACCGTCGGCCACCGGGTACACGTTGATGGCGTCGATCTCCTCGCGCGCGCGTCCCAGTGCCGCCAGCGCGAGTGCGCACCAGGTGCGTACCGCGAGAGCATCGAAGAACGTCTGCGGCGCCTGCGGCACCTGTGCCTCCTTGAGCTGATGGGCTGCCTGGCTGCTGGACGGGGGCCCGGGGGACGCCGCACGTCGCCACGCAGCGTAGACCCGCGGTGGTGACCGCCGGTAAGGGGGCCGGGGCGAGGCCCCGACCAGCCATGGTAGTTTCGTTGTACGGACGCAGTCGTTGTATGCTGCTCCGGTTGTCCGATTCGGATCGTTGATCCAGACCGGACTCTCCCCCTGGCACCGCCACTCAGATTCCAGTTCCTGGGATCGTGATCCCGGCATGCCGGGATCAACCGTAAGTGCATCTGAAGTCTTTGGAGTGACCCGTGGCTGCCAACTGCGACGTCTGCGGCAAGGGGCCGGGCTTCGGCAACAACATCTCGCACTCGCACCGCCGTACGTCCCGTCGCTGGAACCCGAACATCCAGCGCGTCCGTACCGTGGTCGGCGGGACGCCGAAGCGCGTGAACGCCTGCACCTCGTGCATCAAGGCCGGCAAGGTCTCGCGCTGACGCTCAGCCAGCGCGCGGCCACTGCTGGTTCGCTGCTCAGAGCCGGTCCACCGTGAGGTGGGCCGGCTTTTTGCCGTGCCCGTACGCGGATCCGCGT
>NZ_JBHVDD010000071.1:0-55333 GCF_042802995.1 Streptomyces sp. NPDC057438 | reverse complement strand
GGGTCCAGACGCCGCCCGGCCCGGGCGCCCGCGCAGCGCCGGGCTCATGGTGTGAGCCCGCAGGGCCCACGCCGGTGAGCCCGCAGCAATCCATTCCACCAGCACGGAGTCAGGAAGATGACAAAACGCGCCTCGGCCGTGTCCGCGAGCCCGCCCAGGAGACGGAACAAGTACACCCTTGCGCCGCTCGTCCTCATCGCGGCCAATGTCGTGCTCTTCTCGCTGTTCTTCGTCTGGCCGGCGGTGATCGGGCTCGTCTACAGCTTCACGAACTACACGGGAGTGGGGGCGTTCCAGTACATCGGACTGGAGAACTACCACAACCTGTTCGGGGACTCCACCTTCTACGCGGCGCTGACCCGGACGCTGCTGTACGCCGTGCTCTTCGTACCGCTGAACTTCGCGGTCTCGCTGCTCACCGCCAACCTGCTGGTGAGCAAGCACGCCAAGGGTGGGTCGGTGGCCCGCGTCATCTTCTTCATCCCCTGGCTCCTGTCGCCCATCGTCGTCGGTGTCCTGTGGCGGTGGCTGTTCGGTGAGAACTTCGGACTGGTCAACTACATCATCGAGCAGTTCGGCGGCAGCGCCGTTCCGTGGCAGTCGAACGCGGACCTGTCGCTGATCGTGGTGGTGATGGCCGCGTCCTGGGCCTGGACCGGTTTCTCGATGCTGCTGTTCATCGCGGCGATCAAGAACGTACCGGTGTCCTACTACGAGGCGGCCTCGCTCGACGGCGCCGGCCCGTGGCGCCAGTTCTTCAGCATCACGCTGCCGAGCATCGCGCCGACCTCGTTCATCGTCATCCTGCTCAACACGATCAACGCGATGAAGGAATACCCGGTGTTCGTCGCCCTCAACAACGGCGGACCCGGCACGTCGAACAACCTGCTCGTCCAGTACATCTACGAGACCGGATTCAAACGGGGCCAGATCGGCTACGCGAGCGCCGCGTCGTTCGTGCTCATGCTCATCCTGATGGCCGTCGCGATCATCCAGCTGATCGTCAACCGGCGGGTGGAGAACCGATGACAACCACAGACATCCCCCGCCCGGTCGACGCCGGGTCCGGACGGCCCGTCTCCAAGAAGCGGCCCCGTGGGGCCGCCACCGGCGGCCTCCGGCAGGCGGTCTCCGCGACGACCCTGCTGTGGATCCTGGCGTGCCTGTACGGGCTGCCGGTGCTGTGGTTCATCCTCAGCTCCTTCAAGCCGGCCAGCGACCTGTTCTCCTATCCGCTGACGCTGGTCCCGCACAACCCGACCCTGTCGGGCTTCGAGGCGGCGTGGGACAGCGCCAACTTCTCCCAGTACTTCATCAACACGGCCATCGTGTGCGTGATCACGACGATCCTCACGGTGGGTGTCAGCTGCTGCACCGGGTACGCGCTGGCCAAGTACGACAACCGATGGCTCAAGGCCTTCTTCATCTGCATCCTGGCCACCACGATGCTGCCGGGCGAGGTCATGCTCGCCCCGTCGTTCCTGGTGGTCCGCGACCTCGGCCTCTACAACTCGTTCAGCGGCATCATCCTGCCGGCCGTGCTCACCGCGACCGGATGCTTCATGTTCCGCCAGTTCTTCCTGACGGTTCCCGACGAACTCGTGGAAGCCGCGCGCATCGACGGCGCGCGTGAGCTGTCGATCTTCATGCGGATCATGGTGCCGATCTCCCGGCCCATCATGCTCACCCTCGCCATCCTGTCCTTCCAGTGGCGCTGGAACGACTACATCTGGCCGCTGCTGATGCTCAACGACCCCAACAAGTTCACCGTGCAGATCGGTATCCAGAGCATCGTCGGCGCGCAGAACATCAACTGGTCGATCCTGCTCGGCGCTTCGGTCATCTCCATGATCCCGCTGATCCTCGTCTTCCTGGTCTTCCAGCGCTATGTCATGGGCGCCGACATCAACGCCGGCCTGAAGGACTGACCTTGTCCACCCCGCTCGACCACGCGTTCGTCCGTGCGGCGGCCCACGCCGCCGACCGGACGGCCGCCCCGCTCGCGGCCCGCCCCGACGGGGAACCCACCGGTGTGCCGCACCGTGGTCTGGCGTCGCGGGTGAAGACCCTGGTCGCGGCCTACCGTTCCCCCGACTCGGCCCTGCACGGCGACGGGCGGGCCGTCGCCGCCGCGCTGACCCACCTCGGCGCCCTGCGGGCCGCGCAGACCACCACCGGCCTCTTCGCCGGCGGCGACAACGTGCAGTCACCGCCGGACTCCGCGTTCACCGTCAACGACGTGTGCGACGCCTACGTCCTCGCCGCGGACGCGGGTCCGGACCTGCACGACGTCACGGCCGCGCTCGCCGAGATCGCCGACGCCGCCACCGGGAGCCTGCTCACCGGTGGGGTGCACACCCCCAACCACCGCTGGGAGCTGGCAGCGGCGCTCGCCCGGCTGCACCGCTCGTTCCCGGACGACCGGCTGCTCGACCGCGTCGGTGAATGGCTCGCCGAGGGCGTCGACATCGACGCGGACGGCCTGTACTCGGAACGCAGTGCCGTCTACGCGTCCCAGGTGACCAACCCGTCGCTGCTTCTGCTGGCCGACGTGCTCGACCGCGCCGACCTCCTGGACGCCGTCGAACGCAATCTCGCCACGACCCTGGACCTGATCAGGCCGGACGGCACCGTGGAGACCGTCCACTCGCGCCGCCAGGACCAGCACCATCCCTTCCCGCTGGCGCCCTACCTGTCGCACTACCGGCTGCTAGCGATCCGCACCGGCCGGGGCGACTTCGCCCGGGCGGCCCGGCTGGCGGCCGCCGGTGGCATCGACGACCCCGACCTGCTCGCCCGGACCCTCCTCACCCCGGACCTGTGCCGTGCCCTGCCGGCCCCGGCCGAGGAGACACTTCCGCGCGGCCGGTACCTCCCCACCGCGCGCCTCGCCGCGCGCGCCTCGGCCACCGCGCACACGGTGGTGTACGGCGGCTCTGACGTGCCCCGGCACCGGCGCATCCGCTCGGGCCTCGCCTGCAACCCCACCTTCCTGCGGCTGTTCGCCGGCGAGGCCGTCCTCGACGCCGTCCGGCTCTCGCGGGGGTTCTTCGACCTGGGCCCGTTCCGCGCCGCCGACACGGAACAGCTCACCGACGACCGGTACCGGCTCACCGAGACCCTCACGGCCGCCTACTACCAGCCGCTCCCGAAGGGCGAGAGGCGGGACGACGGCGCCTACCGGCTGGTGGACGACGGACGCTTCTCGGCCTCCATGGCCTTCCCGGGCCGGCCCCGGGACGAGGTCTCCCACACGACCCGCGTCGAGGTGGACCTGAGGGACGACGGCGCCGACCTGCGGATCGACATCAGCGGCCCCCGGGTGCCCTGGGCCCTCGAACTCACCTTCCGGCCGGGCGGCTCCCCGGAGGGCGCCGAACCGATCGGCGACGGACGCTGGTGCCTGACGAACGGGCCGATGACCTACCGGGCCGGTGACGACGAGATCCGGGTGGAGGTCGGCATCGAGGCGGGTGAACCACTCGCCGGGCCCGACCGCGCCGACATACTGCGGTACGACCCGGGCCAGGACCACACCGTGGTCGGCGGCACCGACGCGACGACGGGGAACCGCGTCCACCTCGGCGGCTCCGGCCCGCACACCCTGACCCTCGCCCTGCGCGCCCACCGGTCCGCACCCCCCCGCGTGACCCCGACAACCACGCCATCGCCACCCCAGGCATGAAGGACTGATCCCCGTGCACCTCCCCCGCCAGCTCGGTTCGCTGCACGACCTGCCGGACACCCCGGAGGCGTACGACGCCGTGCTCGCCGACGTCACCGAGCAGGCCCTCGCGCGCCTCACGCCCGCGGGCAGCCTCGAACACCCCGACTGCTTCGACGACATCGGCGACACCTCCCTCGGGATCACCTCCCTGCTCGCCCTCGCCTGGCAGCGCACCAAGGACCCGCGGCTGCCCGAGGCCGTCCGCCGCAGCACCGACTTCCACCTCCGCGAGCGGGTCTACACGGACGACAACCCCGGCTACCCGAACCTGCGCGTGCGTGACTCCGGCTTCCCCTACGCCCGCTACACCCTGGAGTCCGGCGCCCACCCCATCGGCGACTGGCCGAGCACGGTGTGGGCGCTGCTCCAGGCGGTCGACCTGCTCGACCTCGCCGACGGCCTCCTCGACGACGAGCGCACCGCCGCCCTCAGGGAGATGAGCCGCGGGTACTGGCGCTGGCTGACCGAGGCGACCTTCTTCAACCCGCAGGAGGCCGGCAACCAGGCCCTCGGCTGTGTCGTCGGCGGCCTGATGCTGGCCCGGCACCTCCCTCCGGAGGAGGGCGCGCAGGTCCGCGCCCACGCGCTCACCCTCTACACCGAGGAGATCCGCGCCCACCGGGTACGCGACCGGGGCGCCCTCCTCCCGCCGGAGCACGGCGGTGCCTGGGACAACAACTACGGCCCGATCTCCCTGTCCTTCCTCGCCCAGGCCCACCGCGTCAGCGGCGAGGCCGTCTTCGCCGAGGACGGCGAGGCGGTCGCCCGCTACCTGGACGCCCGACTGACGAACGGCGGCTTCGACTTCGGCGGCCCCCGCTACAGCGAACAGCACTCCGGCTTCGAGGCCGTCCTCGGGCTGCGCTACTTCGGCCACCGCGTCGGCGCCGACCTCGGCCGCTACCGGGGCGACACCCGCTGGGGCCGCCACGCGGTCAAGCCGGACGGCGGTGTCGACGGCCACTTCGCGTGGATGCTGGTCTGGCAGATCGAGGACACCACGCCCTGGCACCGCACCCCGTCCCCGGCGACGGCCCGCCACCAGCTGCGCTCCGGCCGCGTCTCGGTCGCCTTCGACGGGAGGATGACCCCCTGCCTGGTGGAGGCCGACAGGACGTACTTCCTCCCGGCCGCCGTCAACCGGCAGCACGGCTTCGGCCCGGTCGTCGACGGCTTCCTGCTCTGCCGCCCCATGGGGGAGACCCGTGTCCGGGACGTCCGGACCGACGGCCTCACCGCCAAGCTGGTCACCAAGCCGGTCGTCACCCGCGACCACGTCCTGCGGCACGTGCGCTCCCTGTACGTCACCGACGGCACCCGGCTGTGGACCACGGTCGCCGTCGAACGCCTCCCCGGCGAGCCGTACCTGCTGGCCGGCCTGCCCTACCTGGTGGACGACGCCGACGGCCTGCGCCGGATCGCGGACGCCGAGGTGGCCTCCGCGGGCGACCTGTGGCTGACCCACCCCGCCGCCGAGGGCCCGGAGTACTTCGACGCCCGCGCCGACACCACCCAGGAGCAGGCCGCCTTCGCCCTCGCCGCCGACCCCCGCGGGTACGGCAACCCCGACGAGGGCTGGTCCCACCTGGTGGCCTCCACGGCCGTCGAGGCGACGCCCGCGCCGGGCGCACCCGAGGACCTGCACGTCTTCGCCGTACGGTACGGGGGCCCCGGCGAGGTCTTCGAGCCCGCCTTCGACCGGACCCCGGACGGACTGCGGGTGAGCACGGAGGCGTTCACGGCCGTCATCGGGGACCCGGCGGGCGACGAACGGGGCGAGCCGACCCTGACGCTCCGCGCCTGACACCCCTCCCGGACCGGCAGCCCGGCGTTCCTGACGACGCCGGGCTGCCTCATGTCCAGGTGCCCGCCTCCACCGCCGGCATCGCCGCCGCCGGCACCACCAGGTCGGCGCGGGACCTCGTCGACGCCACCAGCTCCGCGTTGCGCCGATCCGAGCCCAGGACCCAGGCGACCGCCTCGTCGTGGCCCTTGCCGAACTCCTCGTGCCGGGCCACGAGCCGCCGCACCCGCTCGCCCTCGTCGAGGTCGCAGAACCAGACCTCGTCGAGCCGGGACCGCACGCGCGGCCAGACCCCCTCCTCCAGCAGGAGGTAGTTCCCCTCGGTGACGACCAGCCGGGCGGACGGCGGCACCGGGATCGCCCCCGCGACGGGCTGCTCCAGGGTCCGCTCGAACCCCGGCGCGTACACGACGTCGTCCCCGTCCCGGCGCAGCCGCTCCAGCAGGGCCGCGTAGCCCGCCGCGTCGAACGTGTCCGGCGCGCCCTTGCGGTCCCGGCGGCCGAGGCGGTCGAGTTCCGCGTCGGCCAGATGGAAGCCGTCCATGGGGACATGGGCGGCCCAGGGCGCACCGTCGCCGTTGAGCACCCGGGTGAGCCGCTCGGCGAGGGTCGTCTTCCCCGCGCCGGGGCCGCCGGCGATACCGAGCAGGGTCCGGCGGCCGGGGCGGGCCAGGGAGGCGGCCCGGCGCAGCAGGTCGTCGAAGGTCAGGGGCATGCGTCGACGGTAGCCTCCCTCCGGCGTACTCGGACAGGGACCGGGCAGACGAGCAGCGCTGCTGCCGGAACGAGAACAGCGGAAGGTGCGGGATGAGAGCGGGACCCAGGCCGGAGCCCGAGGGCGGGGACGAGGCGGTCCGGGAGGAACTGGCGCGGCTGCGCGCCGAGGTACGCAGGCTGCGCACCGGGGCGGACGGGCGGACCCTGATCGCCCAGGCCCAGGGCATGCTGCGGGAGCGCTACGCGCTGCAGGACGCCGAGACCGCGTTCGCACTGCTGCAGCGGGCCTCGCAGCAGTACAACGTCAAGCTGCGCACCCTGGCCGGCGCGGCACTGGGGGCGCCCCGCCCGGACGGCCGGAGCGCCCGGTGGTTCCCCGGCCGCATCCGGCGGGCCGAGCCGGCTCTCGGCTTCGCGGCGGCACGCCCGCCCCGCGCCGGGCGCGGCAACCGGAGCGAGGTGCTCGCCGCCGTCCTCGAGCGGACCCTCGCCGTCGTCGGCACCGGCATGGGCAACGTCCAGATCGCCGACCGGGCCGAGGGCGGACTGCGCATCGAGAGACACACGGGACTCACCGCGGACTTCGTCGACTTCTTCGCGTACGTCGGCGACGACGGCACCGCCTGCGCCCGTGCCGCACGGGAGGCGTCCCAGGTCACGGTCCGGGACGTGGCCACGGACCCGGTGTTCACCGAGGACGCCCGCGAGGCGATCCTGCGCGCGGGCAGCCGCGCCTGCCACAGCGTGCCGCTCACCTCCTCCTCCGGGCTGGTCGTCGGCATGGTCTCGGCCCATCTCGAACGCCCGCTGCGGGGTCTGACCCGCGCCCAGACCAAGGAGCTGACCGTCGTGGGCGCCGAGGCCGGCGAGTGGCTCGCCTGGTACGACCGGACCGTCGTCCTCGACGCCCTGGAACACCTCCACACCCTCGGCCGTGCCCACGGTGGCGGTGGCATCAGCAGACGGTGAAAGCGGCCCGCCCTCATCCGCCGCCGGAGGCGCACCGGCCGGCTCAGCCGCAGAAGGTGGACTCCAGCGTGCTGTTCACCGTCGCGTACACCGTGCCGTTGTTGGACGTGTTGGCGAACGAGGTCACGCTGCGCTTGCCGTTCTTCGAGGTGAACGCCCACGTGTAGTAGCCCTGCACGGTCCCCGTGTGCCCGTACACCGAGACCCCGCACGACAGATCACGCCGGCGCAGCCCCAGCCCGTACGCCTGGGTGCTGTTCACCGGTGTCCACGTCAGCATCTGCTTGAGCTGGGCGGCCGAGGTGAGCTTGCCCCGCACCAGCGCGGACATGAACTTGTTGAGGTCCTTGGCGCCGGAGACCAGACCGCCCGCGCTCTGCGCCCACGACGTCGTCTGCTGTGTCGAGTCGATCTTCTTCCCGGTGGAGTCGGCGGTCATGTAGCCGCGGGAGTACTTGCCGGGGATCGTGTTCTTCGGGTGGACGTAGAACGTCTCGGTCAGCTTCAGCGGCTTGATGATCCGGTCCTGGTAGGCCGTCGCCACCGGCTTCTTGGTGATCTTCTCGATGAGCATGCCCGCGACCACGAAGTTGGCGTTCGAGTACGCGTAGGCCGCGCCCGGCTTGTTGGTGCGCGGCTCGGCGAGGGACATGTCCATCAGCTGACGGTAGGTGAACACCTTGTTCCGCACCTTCTCGAACCCCGCCACGCTCGGGGAGAAGAGGGTGTTGGCGTAGTCGTACAGCCCGCTGCGGTGACTGAGGACGTGCCGCACGGTGATCTTCCTGTCCGGCAGCAGTCCCGGCAGATACGTGTCGACCGAGGAGTCGAGCTTGACCTTGCCCTCGTCGACCAGTTGCAGCAGGACCACCGCCGTGAACGTCTTGGTGACGCTGCCGACCCGGATGCGGTCCCCGGTGCCCAGCGCCCGCTTGGTGGACCGGTCCGCGACCCCTTCCGCCAGGTGGTGCACCGTGCCGTTGTCGTCGATCCTGGCGAACGCGCCCGGTGCCCCCTGCGACAGCGCCGTGCGCAGCAGTTTTCGCAGCCCGGTCGTGTCGGGCCCCGCCTGCGGGGCCGCGTGGGCGGGGGCCGTCACGAGGGACAGGACGATCGCGCCCAGCGCCGCCACACCCGTACCCACGGTTCTCGAAACCATCTGATCCGTCTCCCGTTGCTCTCCGTCATCGACAGGGTGCATTGGAGTCCAGTGATCACGGAGAGTCAAGTAGCTGAGTGGGGAGGCGAGTTGACCGACCCGAAAGAGGGACAGTCACGGCGGGTCGGTTTCAGCCGCCGAACAGCTGGGTCCAGTAGGTGCCGGCCGTGCCACCGCCGACGAAACCGACACCTATGTGGGTGAAGCCGGGTTTGAGGATGTTGGCGCGGTGCCCGGGGCTGTTCATCCAGCCGCGCACCACCTCGGCGGCGGAGCGCTGGCCGCACGCGATGTTCTCACCGACCGACCGGTGGGCGGATCCGGCCGCGGCCGCGCGGTGCCACGGTTCGCCCCCGTCGGGAGAGGTGTGCGCGTAGAAGGCCCGCGCCACCATGTCGGCGCTGTGCGCCTGGGCGGCGTCGGTCAGGTGCGGGTCGGGGGAGAGCGGCGGGAGGCCGGCCCCGGCCCGTTCGGTGTTGGTGAGGGTGATGACCTCGGTGGCGGTCCGGTGGAGGCCGGCCAGGGAGAAGGGGTGGGCCCACAGGGCCGTCCAGAAGACGGTTCCCGACCGGGGGTCGGTGGTGTGACCGAGCCCCGTCTCGCTCCAGGCGGAGTCGAGGAGGGTACGCCCGGCCGTGTCGTCGGAACGGCAGTAGTCCACGAACTCGGCGGCGGTGCGGGGGCCGGAGACCAGGTGCTCGCCGATGGTGAGGTAGGCGTAGCCGGTGCCGGTGACGCGTTGGTGGACGGAGACGCCGTCCCGGCCCTCGGCGGCGAGCCGGCCCTGGGCGGCCATCGCGGCGGCGTGCGCCCGGGCGGCGGCCGACAGACGGCTGTCGAGGGAGACGGGCGCAGAACCCGCGTCGGAGCGGACGGCGTTGACCAGGCCGAGGAAGTCGGTGGCGGCGGGGGAGGGCGACGGGATGGTGGGGCGCAGGTGCGTCGGTGAGGGCAGGCCCCGCCCGCGCGGCCGAGCCGCGGGGGGCGTGGCTCCGCGCCCCGGCCGGGGCGGTGGCGTGGGCGTCTCCTCCTCCAGCACCTCCACGCCGAAGTCCCTGGCCACTCCCGCCAGGCCGTCCGCGTATCCCTGCCCGAGGGCCCGCAGCTTCCAGCCCGGTCCCCTGCGGTACAGCTCCGCCAGGAGCAGTACGGTCTCGTCGGTGGGCCTCGGCGGGGTGAAGCGGGCGATCGTGCGGCCCGCGGGGCCGGTGACGAGCAGGGTCGGGGCGGGCAGGTGGCCGAGCGGCGTGCCCGGGACGGCGGGGCTGACCGCGACGGTGAGGCGGGTCGCGCCGGGGCGCAGGGCGGCCGGGTCCACCGTCAGGCTCTGGCCGGTCAGCCGGGCGCCCGGTGTCGTCGGCTGGTTGTAGAAGACGAAGTCGGCGTCGCCGCGGACCTTGCCGGTGTCGTCGGTGACGAGCGCGGACACGTCGAAGGGGCCCGGCACCCTGATCGTCAGGGTGCCGCCCGGCAGGGGGAGATTGCCCCCGGGAACCAGCTCGCTCATCGGTGCCGTCCGTCGCAGTGACCGTCGGCCCGACAACGTCTCACCCCCGCAGTGCGGTTCCCGTGCCTTCCCGGCCCTCGTCGGCCAGGACGTCCTGGCGGCCGCTGCGCATGGACCGCAGAGCGAGCAGGAGGACGCCGATGTCGTCCAGGTAGACCGGGTCCGGGACAAGGTCCGTCGGCAGGACGAGATAGAGGACGGCGCCCCAGAAGACCCACTTGGGGCCGGTGGGCAGCCCGGCCCGGTTCAGTTCGCGCCGGGTCCGCACCAGCCGCAGCAGCAGCCGGACGGCCACGCCGAGGACAGCGGCGGCGATCAGCGCGATCGCGGCGATCACACCCCAGGTCCAGGAATCCATCGGTCCGCCCCTCCGTCGGGCCGGGCGGTGTGCCCGGCCTGTGCCTGCCCATCGTCTTCCCCCGGGGCGGTCCCGTGTACCGCGGCGCGCGGGGAGCGTGAGCGGGTCAGTTCGAGGCGCGGGCGAGGTTGTGGTCCACCAGGGCCTGGCTGACGGCCCGGATGGAGCGGGCCATGTGGTTCAGCTGCATGACCTCGGCGGCGTACATCTTGATGGTGTGCTCGATGACCGACTCGGACATGCCGAGGCTGGGCAGTTCGGAGCGGGCGGTCTGCAGGGCGGTGCGGGCGACCCGGATCTCGTGCTGGACCTGGATCTGCGCGTGGCGGGCGAGCAGCACGGGGTGCCGCATCATCGCCGGGTAGCTGCCGTAACGGGCCGGCACCAGCTCGCGCAGCCACTTGGCCGCGGACCTCTCCCAGTCGTAACTGCCGGGTGTCTTGACCTGACACGGCCAGTCCGTGCGGAGGGGCGAGGAGGTCAGGGCCATGTGTAACGCTCCGGTCTTGCATCGACGCCATGGGGTGCAGCGGGTGGTGGAGTCTGGGCGGCCCCGGCATAGGGGATGGCCGGGGCCGCCTCACCCGGGGCGCCGTGGCGGGTAGGAGCGGACGGACCCGGGTGGACGACGTGACCCGGCGTTCCACCGGGGCACGATCCGCGAGCAGTATTTATATATACCCCTGAGTATGCAAGGGCATGGAAAAATTCATGCCGGGAGAGGCGGCGGGCGAGGCACCGGGGAGACCACGCGGCTCCGGGGGCGGGGCGGGGCGGGGCGGGGCGGGACGGAACGGGATCAGTCCCTGAGGAAGAACTGATGCTGCTCCGAAACCTGCTCGTACGCCTCCAGGCGGGCCTGGGTGCGCTCGGGGTCGGCGTCCGTCATGGCCTGGAGCAGGGCGGAGGACATCATCACGGGGGCGGCGTAGGAGTCGAAGACCAGGCGTGAGCCGGTGCCGGTGGCGAAGACGGCGTCGGCCTCGTCCGCCAGCGGACCGAGCGCCAGGTCGGTGACCAGCGCCACCCGCAGCCCGGCGTCGTGCGCGACGCGCAGCGCGGTCAGTGTCTCCTGCGCGTGCCGGGGCATGGAGAACGCCAGCACCCAGGTGCCGCCCGCCTCTCGGGACTGCAGCAGGGCGTCGTAGGCGACCGTGCCGCCCTTCGTCACCAGCCGGACGTCGGGGTGGATACGGCGGGCGGCGTAGGCGAAGTACTCGGCGAGCGCGCCGGAGATCCGCAGCCCGAGGACGGTCAGCGGGGCCGAGCGCGACAGGGCGCGGCCGACCTGGATCACCTGGTCGGGGTCGGCGAAGTCGCGCCGTAGGTTCTCCAGGTTCTCGATCTCGGCGTCCACGGCGGCCTGCAGTTCGTTGCTGCGGTCCGCCGCCAGGACGCCCGGGGCGCTGCCGAGGGTGGCGAGCGCGATGGACTGCAGCCGCTCCCGCAGCGCCGGGTAGCCGCTGAAACCGACGGCCGCGGCGAACCGGGTCACCGAGGGCTGGCTGACACCGACCCGCTCCGCGAGATCAGTGATCGACAGGAACGCGGCCTCGGTGATGTGCTCGATCAGGTACTGCGCGATCCGCC
Organism: Streptomyces sp. NPDC057438; assembly: GCF_042802995.1. NCBI lineage: Bacteria > Bacillati > Actinomycetota > Actinomycetes > Kitasatosporales > Streptomycetaceae > Streptomyces > Streptomyces sp. NPDC057438. Next base: position 43,502 of record NZ_JBHVDD010000071.1, on the reverse strand, counting down.
GCTGCCCGGGGGAGAGCCGGGGGCCGTCGAACAGTTCCCTGAGCCGGGACGTGGGGGACTGCTCGGTCCCCGGGGCGGTCCTCCCGGACGTGATCGCTGATGCCTGGGCACGTGCCTGCTGCGGCGATGGCACGCGCGCGCCTCCTTCGTCTCCCACGAGCACTCAACATAGCCCACGCCCCGCACCCCTCCCGGCGTCCGCTCGCGCGACCTGCGAGAACCCCGTTTCGGGCCCACCATGGGGGTACTCGGGGTACCCGCCCCAGCCGCCCACACGAGGGAGAAGGCTCGTGACCCTGCCCAGTCTGCCGGTGTCCCAGGTCGAGGTCGTGCTCTGCGACTGCTCGGCCCAGGACGCCGAACGCGTCTTCGCGTGTCTGCGCGCCCACTTCGAGACGGACCGGCGCCCCGACGACCCGCCGCACGAGACCGGCACCGGCCGGCCGACGATGTGGACCGGCATGTACGACACTGCCGCCGCCGTCCCCTCCGGCACGGGGGAGCACCCCCAGCCGCCGTCCGCTCCCGTCACGGTCGAGGTGCAGGGCAGCCCGCCCGCCGTACGGTTGCTGCGCGAGGCGCTGGAGGAGGAGTACAGCGTCCGTCAGGTCGGCGTGGACGCCGGTGACCAGGAAGTGCAACTGCAACTGCGGGTCGAGGGGCGGGAGGGGCGTAGCTGATGACCACTTTGGGGGTGGGGCGCGGGCGTGCCGCGCGGAGTTCGGTGACGGAGGGCGCGGCGCGCGCCGGGCTGACGGCGCGCGGCGTCATCTATCTGCTCGTCGGGGCGCTGGCCCTGCAGATCGCGTTCGGCGGAAGCTCGGAACAGGCCGACAGACAGGGAGCGTTGGAGGAGATCGCCGAGAAGCCGCTCGGCTCCGTGCTGCTGTGGGCGCTGGGCGTGGGTCTGGTCGGCATGGCCCTGTGGCGGCTGTCGGAGGCCGTGTTCGGCGCGGCGGGAGCGGACGGCCGCAAGTGGACCAAGCGGCTCGCGTCCGCCGCCCGCTTCGTCTTCTACTCCTTCGTCGCCTACTCGGTGCTGGCCTTCGCGGCCGGCGAGGGCGGCGGGGGCGGCTCCAGCGACGAGCAGTCCCGGGACGTGACGGCACGCGCCCTCGAACTGCCCGGCGGGCAGTGGATCGTGGGCGCGGCGGGTGTCGGGGTCGTCGTCGCGGGCGGCTGGATCGGCGTGCGGGCCGCGATGCGGTCGTACCGCAAGCACCTGCGGCTCGGTGAGATGTCCCGGCGCACGCGGCGGCTCGTCGACGTGAGCGGTGTGGGCGGCGGGGTGGCGCGCGGCCTGGTGTTCGCCGCGGCGGGTGTCTTCGCGGTCCGCGCCGCGATCCAGTACGAACCCGACGAGGCCAAGGGCCTCGACGACACCATCCGCTCCTTCGCCGACGCCCCCGCCGGACCGGCGCTCCTCGCGTGTGTCGCGGCCGGGCTCGTGCTGTTCGGGGTGTTCTCCTTCGCGATGGCGCGCTGGCGCAAGGTGTGAGACGCGAGGTGTGAGGCGGCGGGGGAGGAGGCGGGTGAGGCAGCCCCGGCCGGTGGCGGAGATCGCCCCGGCCGGAACGGATTCGGCCGAGCGGATTCGCTCGTGCGACTGACATGGCACGCGATGTGCCTGAGGTCCGGGCGCACGGCGTCATGGAGGGAGGGGAACACCGACTTCAGCCGGGAGGACACGTGACCGAGGCGCGGGGCGACCGGAGCAGAGGGCGCGACGAGACCGAGGACGAGCGGGCCGACCGCCGCTGGAGCGAACTCATCCAGGAGGTGCGGGTCGCCCAGACCGGGGTGCAGATCCTGTTCGGTTTCCTGCTCACCGTGGTGTTCACGCCGCGCTACGAGGATCTGGCGCAGACCGAGCGGACGATCTACATCGTGACCGTCGTCCTCGGCGCCGCCGCCACCGGCGCGCTCATCGGGCCCGTCTCCTTCCACCGGATCGTCGCCGGTCGCCGCATCAAACCCGCCGCCGTGCGGTGGGCGGCCCGCCTGACCGTCGTCGGCCTGGTACTGCTCCTCGCCACGATGACGTCGGCGCTGCTGTTGATCCTGCGCGTGGCCACGCACGACGAGTTCGTGCCCTGGCTGGTGGGCTGCGTCCTGCTCTGGTACCTGCTGTGCTGGTTCGTACTGCCCGCGTGGATCCGGCGCCGGGACGCCGACGACTGATCCCGCGCGTCGACACCGGGGCGCCGCCGTGCCGGTGACCGTCTCGGGGTGAGCGCGACCGGCCGACGGTGGGTCCCGCGAGAGGCTTCTGATCCCGAGCACCGCCATGCCGGGCTTCTGATACCGGACGCCGACGCGCGGTCTTGACCGGCCCAGGACACCGCCACGCCGACCCGAGCCGTGCCATCGGCCGCCGTCACACCGGTGGGTGACATCCCCGGTGGCGTGAATGGCGATGTTGCCCGTGTGCCGTGCGGTGCGCGAGCGTGCGGTGTCATGGACCGTGACCAGAGTCACCGCACCCCGCCCCTGACCCGCCGTCAACTCCTCGCCGCCACCGGGGCCACCGGGGCCGCCGCGGTCCTCGGCACCGCCGCTCCGGCCGTGGCCGCCGCCGGGCCCGGCGCCTCCGGCACCGGACCCTCCCTCACCTTCACCCGGGCGACCAACGGTGCGGCGACCCTCGCCACCAGCGGCGACACCCTGATCGCCGAGGTCCAGAGCGGCCTGTGGTCCCTGCCGCGCGGCGGCGGCAGAGCGGTCCCCCTCACCCCGGCCGACCTCGAACCCAACCGGCCCACCCACTCCCCGGACGGCGGCCTCGTGGCGTTCTGCGCCTACCGGGGCGGCGGCTTCCACCTGTGGACCGTGCGCCCCGACGGATCCGGGCTGCGACAGCGCACCGACGGCCCCTGGGACGACCGGGCCCCGGCCTGGTCGCCCGACGCCACCCGGCTCGCCTTCTGCTCCGAACGCGGCGGCGACCCGGACAGCCCCGCCAACGGATGCCCCTACCGCGTCCACGTCCTGGACCTGGCCACCGGCGACATCACCCGCGTCACCGGCCTCCCCGGCCAGGACGGCCCCCTCCAGGACGGCGGCTGGGAGGACTTCGACCCCACCTGGTCACCGGACGGCACCCGGCTGCTGTTCGTGCGCGGCAAGGTCGTCACCACGGGCACGACCCCGTCCGTGGAGTCCCGCACCGTGGCCGCGGTGGCAGCCGACGGCACGGGCCCGGTGACCGTCGAGCACACCGAGACCGAGGCCGCCCAGGTCATGACCCCCGCCCTCGCCCCGGACGGCCGCCTCGCGTACCTGCGCACCACCCCCTCCCCCCACGGCACGTGCACGCTCGTCGTCGCCGGAGAGCCCGTCCCGGTCGACGGCGACCTCGCACCCGTCCCGCCCCGCTGGACGGCCCGGGGCGAGCTGCTTCTCACCCTGGACGGCCGGTTCACCCTCCTGCGGCCCGAAGCGCCCGCGCGGACCGAGGAGATCCCCTTCGAGGCGGTCCTCCCCGTCGACCGGTCCCGCCGCCGGACCAAGGAGTACGACCTCGGTGAGGCACGGGTGCGGCCCGCGCGGGGCATCCACCTGCCCGCACTCTCCCCGGACGGGCGGAGCGTCGCGTTCGCCGCCCTCAACGCGCTCTGGCTGGCGGACACGGCGGGCGGCCGCGCGCCGAAGAGGCTGCGGCAGTCGCCGCCCACCCGATGGCTCCTCGCACCCGCCTGGGCGCACGACGGACGGTCCCTCGTCTACGCCGACGACCGCGACGGCCTCCTCGGCGTGTACCGGCACGATCTGGCCACCGGCGAGGAGACCGCCCTCGCCACCGGCGGCCGGGTCATGCCCGCCCTGTCGCCCGACGGGCAGCGGCTCGCCTGCCTCGACATGGCCGGCCGCCTCGTCGTACGGGACCTGGCGAGCGGCGAGGAACGCGTCCTCGTGGCACCGCTGGGCGGGGGCGGCATCCCCGGCAGGCCGAGCTGGTCGCCGGACGGCCGGTACCTCGCGCTGTGCGATCGCAACCGGCTCGGCGCCCGATTCCGCGAGGGCCACAACCTGATCCGGATCGTCGACGCCACCACCGGTGCCGACCGGCTGCACGCGGTCGCGCCCCACACCTCGATCGCCGACCGGTACGACTCCGGACCCGCCTGGTCGCCCGACGGCCGTTGGATGGCCGTGATCGTCGAGTCCGCCCTCTGCCTGCTGCCGGTGACCCCGGACGGCACCCCGCGCGGAAGACTCCGCACCCTCACCACCGACCCCGCCGACCATCCCACCTGGTCCGGTGATGCCAGGACCCTGCTCCACCAGTCGGGCACCCGGCTCCGGCTCGTCGACATCTCCGGCGACCGCGTGCGCACCGTCCGCGTACCGCTCGACCGCACCCGGCCCACCCCCGCCGACACCGTCGTCCACGCCGGACGCCTGTGGGACGGCACCGGCGAGACCGTCCGCGACGACGTCGACATCGTCGTACGCGGCGGCCGGATCACCGCCGTCGAACCCCACCGGGGCGACCGCCGGGCCGCCCTGCGCCGCGTCGACGCCTCCGCGCACACCGTGCTCCCCGGCCTGTGGGACACCCACACCCACCCCTGGCAGAGCACCTACGGCAGCCGCCAGGCCGTCGGCCAGCTCACCTACGGCGTCACCACCGCCGTCTCCCTCGGCGGCTTCGCCCACGAACAGGCCCGCATCCGCGAGGAGGTGAACGCCGGACGGCTCGCCGGACCGCGGCTGCTCACCACCGGCGAACTCCTCGACGGCGCGCGGGTCGCGTACAGCATGGGACGCGCCCACCGGACGAGGGCGGGACTGCGGCGCTCACTGGAGCGGGCCGCCGCCCTCGACTGGGACTTCGTCAAGACGTATGTCCGGGCGCCCGGCTGGGTGATGAGCGAGGCCGCCCGCTTCGCCCACGAACGTCTCGGCGTGCGCACCGGCGGCCACCTGCTCTCCCCGGGCGTGCAGCTCGGGCAGGACCTGACGACCCATCTGCAGGCCACCCAGCGCGCAGAGTTCGGCCACGCCGTCACCGCGAGCGGGCAGGCGTACGAGGACGTCGTGGAGATCTACACCCGGCAGGGCGTGGACTTCTCCCTGATCGCCACCCCCTTCACGGCCCTGCCCCTCATGGGCGCGGACCCGTCCCTGGCCGACGACCCCCGGGTCACGGCCGTGATGCCGCCGTGGGACGCCGCCCTCGTCCGGCAGGGAGCGGGAACTCCGCCCACGCCCGCCCAACTCGCCGCGCTGCGTACCGAGACCGACGTCTACCGGCGGGTCCTCACGGCCGGCGGCCTCGTCGCCCTCGGGACCGACCAGCCGCTCGTACCCGTCGGCCTCTTCCTCCACCTCGCCCTGCGCGCACTGCACGCCGGCGGGCTCACCCCGGCCGAGACCCTGCGCACCGCGACCGTGCTCCCGGCCCGGATCTTCGGCCTCGACGACCACCTCGGCACGGTCGGCGCGGGCAAGCTGGCGGACCTGACCGTCGTCGACGGCGACCCTTTCACGGACTTCGCCGATCTCGTCCGCACGGTGTCGGTCCTGCGCGGCGGAACGCCGTACACCACCGAGGAGTTGGTGGCCGCCCACCGGCCCACGGCCCGCCGCGCCACGGCTGCCGGGACCGAGGAGGACTGGCTGGAGGTCGGCCGCACGATGCGCCAGGACAGCTGCTGCCACGACGGCCCCTGAGGGGCGTCCGGTGCTAGTGGTCGGTGTCCTTGCCGATGAACAGCTCGGCGAAGGTGGACGCGGCGGCGGGGGAGCCGAGGACGCGACGGAGCCGGGCGGTGGCGGCGCCCGCCCGGAACGCGTCGCCGGACGACGGGCCGTGCAGCAGCTCCGCCAGCCACTGCGAGAACTCCTGGTAGTGCCAGACCCGGCGCAGACAGGCAGCGGAATAGCCGCGCAGCCCGCCGTCGTCCCCCTCGCGCAGCCGGGCGATCAGGGCGTCCGCGAGGAGGAAGGAGTCGTGCAGCGCGAGGTTCATGCCCTTCGCGGCGATCGGCGCGACGAGATGGGCCGCGTCGCCCGCGAGGTACAGCCGGCCGTACGCCATCGGCTCGGTCACGTAGTTGTGCATGTCGAGCACCCGTTTCTCCACCAACGGGCCCTCCGTGAGCGGCCGGGTGCCGGGGACGGCCAGCCGGGCGTGCAGCTCGGACCAGACCCGTTCGTCCGGCCAGTTCACCGGGTCGTCCCCCGCCGGGACCTCCAGGTAGTAGCGGGTGATCTCCGGGCTGCGCGCCATGTGCCCGGCGAAGCCCCGGGGATGGACGCCGAGGATCACGCAGTCGGACGAGGGCGGCGCCTCGGCGAGCAGCGCCAGCCACCCCACCCCGTGGTCGTGCCGGGCGACCGTGGCGTGGCCGGCGGGCAGCGCGGTGCGCGTGACACCGCGCGCGCCGTCGCAGCCCGCGACGAACTCGCAGTGCAGCAGCCGCCGTTCGCCGCTCGCCGGGTCCAGGTACGACACGGAGGGGCGCTCGCCGTCGATGCCGTGCAGCTCGACCTCCCGCACGCCGAAGCGGATGTCGCCGCCCCGGACGTCCGCGTACTCCCTGACCAGGTCCGTCACCAGCAGCGGCTGCGGGTACACGTAGTGGTGGTGCCCCGTGATCTCCGTGTACGGGAACCGCCGGCGCTCACCGGCGTAGCGGAACTCGAACTCCGTGTGCACCGGCGCCCGTTCCACGAGCCGCCCCGCCAGCCCGCGCCGCTCCAGGGCGCGCACCACCCACTCCTCCAGGAACCCGGCCCGGGGCCGGGTCTCGATGAACTCCCGGCTCTCGGTCTCCAGCACCACGCAGTCCACGGAGGCGGCCCGCAGGACGTTGCCGACGGTCAGTCCGGCGGGCCCGGCACCGACGATGACGACGGGGGTGTGTTCGGCCGTTGAGCTCATCCGAGCATTGTCGCCGGACCCGGCCGGCCCCGTCACCGCAGCCCGAACCGCCGTGCCCAGTCCGTGATGTCGGCCGTGGTGGCGTTGCCGCCGCAGACCACGAGACCCAGCCGGGCGCCGTCGCCGACCCGCTCCCGCACCTGCCGGGCCGCGGGCAGCAGACATCCGGCGGCGGGCTCCGTCCACACCTTGGCGTGCTCGGCGAAGTCGAGGACGCCCTGTACGGCCTCGGCGTCGGGGACCACGAGGACGTCCTCGACGAGGGCGGTCACATGGTCGTAGGTGAGCCGGGAGGCGGAGGGGGCGCTGAGCGTGGTGACGACGGAGGAGAGGGGGACCGTGACGGGGCCGCCGGCCGCGAGCGCCTCGGTCATGGCCGTCGCGCCGACGGTCTCCACGCCCCAGACGCGGACCCCGGGACGCAGGGCCTCGAAGACCGCAGCGACACCGGCGATCAGCCCGCCACCGCCGATGCTCACGAGTACGTCGGTGAGCGCGCCGGGGTCGTCCGTGTCGCCGGTGCCCCGGGTGTCCTCGACGAACTCCAGGCCGACGGTGCCCTGACCGGCGATCACCAGCGGGTCGTCGAAGGGGTGGACGAGGGTGAGGCCCTCCTCCCGCAGCCGCTCGGTCAGCGCGAACGCCTCCGCCATGCCGTCCGTGAGCCGCAGCGAGGCCCCGGCCGCCTCGACGAGGTCGATGGCACGCCGGGGGGCGCTCCGCGCCATCACCACGGTCGCCTTGATGTGCAGCGCCGCGGCCATGTGCGCCAGCGCGATCCCGTGGTTGCCGCCGCTGACCGCGACGACGCCGGCCGCCCGCTCGGCGGGAGTGAGCGCCAGCAACTTCGCCGTGGCGCCCCGGGCCTTGAACGAGCCGGTGCGCTGCAGCAGCTCCAGCTTCGTGGTCACGGGGACACCGAGCAGCTCGGACAGCCCCGGGCTCGGGACGGTCGGCGTCCGCACGACATGGCCGGCGATCGTCGCGGCGGCTTCCCGGATCTCGTCGATCCCGATCAACACGTTCGTACTCCGTTCGATGGTGCGGTCGGCTGCGGCCCCGGTGAGAGCCTGGCGCCGCGTCGTCCGCGACCCCGGTGGGGGGCTGACCGCGCAGGTCCCCGCGCCCCTGAGAAGCCGGGCCCCGGGTCCCTGAGCCCCCGCGCAGCTTCAGCTCCCGCAGGGCCTCCGGCGCCGATTGCCCGGACTCCGCCCGCACGAGCCGGTATGACTCGCCGTACCTGCGCCGCAGGTCCCGTTGCCACCGCACGCGAGACCCCGGGATCGTCATCCACCATGAGGATCACGTTCCGCGCCGGACCGACCGCCTGAGTCATACGCCTCCACCCCGAGCCAATGGGCCCATCGTATGTACGACCGTCCGGGTTCGCTCGGTTCCCCCGAGCGGGACCGGGAGCGTACGCCGGGGTTCAGGTCCTACGCGGGGCCAGGACGCAGAACTCGTTGCCCTCCGGGTCCGCGAGCACCACCCAGGGCTCGTCACCGCGCTGCCCGACGTCCGCGTGCCGGGCCCCGAGGGCGAGCAGGCGGCCGACCTCAGCGGCCTGGTCGTCGGGGCGGAAGTCGAGATGCAGCCGGTTCTTGACGTGCTTCGCCCCCGGATCGCGTCCGAACAGCAGTCCGGGAAGGCGGTCCGGGGCCGGACGGATCTCGCACTCCTCGGGGGAGTCGTCGACGACGACCCAGCCGAGCGCCCGCGCCCACCAGCGCCCGAGGGCCGCCGGATCGGCGGCGTCCACCACCAACTGCTCCCACTCCAGGGTCATACGGCGAGCGTAGTGAAGACTGGGCCCGTCAGCGATGTGACTACAGAGAGGTGGGCGATGACGACGCGCCCCATCACCGCCGCAGTGGACGGCACGCCCGAGAGCCTCGCCGCCCTGGCGTGGGCCGGCCGTGAGGCCATACGCCGGGACCTGGCGCTGCGGGTGGTGCACGCGTGGCAGTGGGAGCCGCACGAGGCGGTCGCCGTGGACCGGGACGGACAGGCCCGCTGGGCCGAGGAGGCCCTCGCCGAGGCGGCGCGGGGTGTCGGCGAGCGGCACCCCGCACTGGCGGTGACGACGGAACTGCTGGAGGGGCCGCCGGTCGAGATCCTGGCCGGCGTCGCCGGCTCGGCCGAGACGCTGGTGCTCGGCTCGCGCGGGCACGGGGCGGTGATCGGCTTCCTGCTCGGCTCCGTCGGACAGCAGGTGATCGTGGAGTCGCCGCGTCCCGTCGTGCTCGTGCGCGCCGAGGACAGCCCGGCGGGAGAGGCCGCCGGGCGTGAGGTCGTCGTGGGCCAGCAGGGAACGGCGGAGGACAGCGCCGACGTGCTGCGGTTCGCGTTCGAGACGGCGGCGGCCCGCGGGGCGTCCCTGCGCGCGGTCCGGGCGTGGGCGCTGCCGCCGCTGTACGCGTACAGCCCCGGCTCGCTGAAGCTCCTCGACGAGGCCGGCGGCCTGGAGCCGTACGAGAAGAAGGCGCTGGCCGCCGCGCTGGAGCCGTGGCGGGAGAGGTTCCCCGAGGTGCCCGTCACCGAGCACGTCGAGATCGGCAGCGCCGGGCAGGTACTGCTGTCCGTGGCGCACCGGGCCCAGCTGATGGTGGTCGGGCGCCGCGCCCGTCGTACGGCCGTCGGCGCCCGGCTCGGCTCGGTCACCCACGGCGTCCTGCACCACGCGCACTGCCCGGTGGCCGTCGTCCCGCACGAGTGAGGGCGGTCGGCGGTGCCGGCCGCCCGGCGGCTCACATGGGGGTGACGTCCTCCGCCGGTGGCGGAAGCAGCGCCAGGGTCCTCGGCAGGACGTTGTCGATGTAGTCCTTCACGGCCGTGTCCAGGCCGATGTCGTGCTGGGCCCGCTCGGACAGGTACCAGCGGTGTTCGAGGAGCTGGTGGTAGATCTCCGCCGCGTCCATCGAGCCGCGCAGTTCGAGCGGGACGGCCCGCACGGTCGGCCGGAACACCTCCCGCACCCAGCGGTGGGCCAGCACCTCGGGGCGGGCGCCGAGAGGGTCGCCCGGGGCGTAGTCGTCCTGGGTGGCCATCCAGCTCTCCAGGTCGCTCAGCAGCCGCCGGGCCTGGTTCTCCTCGGTGTCCAGACCGGTGAGCCGCAGCAGCTGCCGCTGGTGGTGGCCGGCGTCGACGACCTTGGGCACGAACGTCACCGTGTCACCGTTGTCGGCGTGCTCGATCTGCATCTCGGCGACGTCGAAACCGAGTTCGTTGAGGCGGCGGATCCGGCGCTCGATGTAGTGGTACTTCCCGGCCGGGTAGACCGACCGGCGCGTCAGCTCCTCCCACAGCCCGTGGTAGCGGGAGCAGATCTCGTTGCCGAACTCGATGGGGTCGACCGAGGGGTGCAGCGCGCCGGACGCCTCCAGGTCCAGCAGCTCGCCGCTGATGTTCACCCGGGCGAGATCGAGGTCGTACTCCCGCTGCCCGGAGCTGAGCCGGCTGTGCAGGTCGCCCGTCTCCGCGTCCACCAGGTACGCGGCGTACGCGCCCGCGTCCCGCCGGAACAGCGTGTTGGACAGTGAGCAGTCGCCCCACGCGAACCCGGTGAGGTGCAGGCGCACCAGCAGGACGGCGAGGGCGTCCATCAGCCGGTGCATGGTGGCGGGACGCATGGTCGTCTCGAACATCGAGCGGTACGGCATCGAGCCGCCCAGATGCCGGGTGATCAGCACCGACTCCAGGGGATCGCCCGCGTCGTCGAGACGGCCGGTGACCACACCGAGGGCGTCCACGGCCGGGATGCCGAGCCGGTCCAGGTCGCGCAGCAGCTCGTACTCGCGCAGGGCGGGCCGCTCGGCGAGTTCCTTGACGGCGACGACCTCGTCTCCGGCCCGGGCGTAGCGCACGACATGCCGGGAGATACCGCGGGGGAGCGGCACGAGATGGTGCTCGGGCCACTCCTCCAGCGGCACGTGCCACGGCAGTTCGAGGAGCAGCGCGGGGTGTTCCGGGTTGGTGGCGCTGATCTGCAGTGCCATGGGTTCTGGTCCTCAGCCTTCGTCTCACGGTGGTGCGGAGTGCTCGCGGGAAGCGGTTTCCCGCTGTCGCCCGGAGCATCTCCGCATCCGGAGGACCGTTTCGTCAACAGTCGCCCGGTCCGTGGTCAGGAGGGTGCGGGAGCCGTCGGCTCCCGGCTCGGCTCCTGCCGCGGCCGTCTGAGCGCGGACCGTACGTTCCAGCCGCCCACGGCCAGGCACACCAGGCCGGTGGCGCCCGGGTAGAGCCAGACGCCGTTGTCCCGCACGACGGCCGTGGTCGACGACTCGTCGTCCACGTGGACGCGCACCGGCCCGGTGGGCCTGCTCGCGAACGTGGTGTCGACCTCGACCCTCGGGATGCGGAAGGAGCCGTCGTCGGCCCGGAAGGACCCTTCGCACGACCAGTCCTCCTCACCGTCCGACTCGGAAACCTGGCACCGGGCGACGACGAACTGCCCCGCCACCCCGTTCAGTTGCGTCTCCAGCCGGAGCACCCCCGCTCCGAACAGAAAAGCTCCGCCGCCGAGCGCCATCACCGTGGTCAACAGCTTCCTCGGCCCCATACGCGCCATGGATCGTCCCCCTTGTTGGATTCTGTTCGTTCTGTTCGGCTCCGCACCACCGTGTGGTCAGTACGGCGGTGCCGGCGGTACGGTCAGTGCCGGGCGCGGCGGAAGACGTCGTCGGAGTCCGAGTCGTCCCAGCCCCCGGCCTCCTCCGGCACGCCGCGGCGCAGCGCCCGCGCCGAGGTCGCGTACATCGCCTCGATCTCCGCCTCGTACCGCCGCACGATGGCGTCCCGGCGCAGCTTCATCGACGGGGTGAGCAGGCCGTTGGCGAGGTCGAAGGGCTCGGGCAGGATGCGGTACACACGGATCGACTCCGCGCGCGACACCGTGCTGTTGGCCGCCGCGATCGCCCGCAGCACCTCCTGCCGCAGCGCGTTCTCCTCCCGCGCCTCCCGGCCCAGCAGCTCACCCGGCGCGGACAGCGACCCCCGCCAGTGCGCGAGGAACTCCGGGTCCAGGGTGAGCAGGGCCCCCACGCAGGGCCGGTTGTCGCCCACGACCACCGCCTGGTGGATCAGCGGGTGCATCCGCAGCTGCTCCTCCAGCGGTGCCGGGGCCACGCCCTTGCCCCCGCTGGTGATGATGATCTCCTTCTTGCGGCCGGTGATCGACAGATACCCCTCGTTGTCCAGCCGTCCGATGTCCCCGGTGGCCAGCCAGCCGTCCTGCAGCGCGGCCCGCGTGCCCGTCTCGTCGTTGACGTAACCCTGGAACACCGAAGGGCCGTTGACGAGGATCTCCCCGTCCCGGGCCACCCGGATCTCCGTCCCCGGCAGCGGACGGCCCACGGTGCCGAACTTCTCCCGGCCCACCGGCTGGGCGGTGATGCCGCCGGCGGTCTCGGTGAGGCCGTACCCGTCATGGACGAGGATGCCGATGCCGGCGTAGAACAGCGCGAGGTCACGGTTGAGGGGGGAGCCGCCGGAGCAGCCGCCGCGCACCCGGCCGCCGAGGGCCCCGCGCAGCTTGCGGTACACCGCCTTCTCGTAGAACGCGTGTTGCAGCTTCAGGTCCATCGCGGGGCCGGGGCCGGTGCCCAGCCGCTGCCGTTCGGCGGCGAGGGCGTAGTCCTGGGCCGTGCGCACCGCGCGCTCGAACAGGGGTCCCCGGCCGGCCTGTTGGGCCCTGCGCAGGAAGTTCTTGTAGATCTTCTCGAAGAGATAGGGCACACCGAAGAGGAAGGTCGGCTTGAAAGACCGCAGCGCGGCGGACAGCGCCTCCTCGGTCGGCTGCGGTTCGTGCGCGAGGAGCAGCCCGCCGCGCAGACACATGCCCTGGATCATCAGGCCGTAGACGTGTGAGAACGGCAGGAACGCCAGGATCGCCGGCTGTTCGCCCGGCGCGGCGGTCGTCTGCCGCCAGCCGGCGAGCAGCACGTCGCAGGGGCTGGCCAGACTGCGGTGGGAGAGCGCACAGCCCCGGGGGCGGCCGGTCGTGCCGGAGGTGTACGCGATCACCGCCGTGGAGTCCGGCATGACGATGCGGCGCAGCGAGTCCACCGTCGCGTCCGGTACCTCCCGGCCGGCCTCGACGAGCTGCGGCAGGGAGTCGGCGTCCAACTGCCAGACGTGGCGCAGCAGCGGCAGCTTGGCGCACACCGACCCGACCGTCATCACGCCCAGTTCGTCCTCGACGACCACACCCACACAGGCCGCGTCCCGAAGGATCCACTCGATCTGGTCGCGCGACGACGTGGGGCATACCGGTACGATCTCGGCGCCCACGGCCCACAACGCGACGGCGAGCAGCGTCCACTCGTACCGGGTGCGGGCCATCACGGCCACCCGGTTGCCCGGCCGGATCCCCGACGCGATCAACCCCTTGGCCAGATCGGCCACTTCGTCCCGCGTCTCGGCCGCGCTCACCCGGGTCCAGGCGTCCGGGAAGGCAGGGTCGCGGCGGGCGATCTGCGGCAGAGCGGGATCACGGTATGCCGTCTCGAACAGTGCGTCGGCCAGCCCTCCGGCCATGACCGGTCCCGTCGGTGGAGCAAGACCGAAGTTGCCCATGCGACGCTCAGAACCTTCCCTGCACGTGACCTCGCCGAGCGGTGCGCCAACCGGCGGTGATCGAACGTAGCGTACGACCCCGACGTCGCGCGCGGGGAATCGGCAAGTCGGCCGCCACGCATCCGCACCGTGGGCCGTGAACGTGATGTGCGGCACGTGCGCACCCGCCTGTGCGAGGCCCTCCCGGCAATCGTCGCTGCACACGGCTTGATCACCTCTGACCGGCGGAGATGCCCCGAACCCGGACGTCCGACGGGTGTGGCACTGTGGTGCGCGCGAACGCGGGAGAGGTCCCGCCGATGTGGAGAGGTGGACGGTGCGCGAGCCCAATGTGATCGGGGACTGGCAGGAGTACGAGGGTGACCTGGCCGGCCTGCGCGTGCGCGTCCACCAGGTGGAGTGCGCCGAGCCCCCACGGGGCCGCGACGACGCCGCCGAGGGCCTCGCGTACTTCCGGTTCCGGGTGACGGTGGAGAACCGCGGCGCCGAACACGTCGGCCTGCACCTGGAGGACGGCCAGCTCGACATCCGCACCGGAGCCGACGGCGAGAGCGCGTTCCTCGACTGGCGCAACTCCCGGTTCATCGAGGGCTTCGACCTCTACCCGCTGCGGCGCGCCACCTCCGTGCTCTACGCGGCGGCTCCCGAGGCCCACCTCACCCAGTTCGACATCCAGGTCCAGCTGCGGGTCGACGAGGAGTGGACCGAGCGGTACCTGTGGTCCGGCGGCATCGGCATCGACGAGGACCTCCTCGACCCGGCGGCCGGCCCGGGCCGCGAGGGCATCGCCGGTCAGATCAGCGCGTTCCTGCACGAGGAGGCGGAGCGGGGGGCGGCGGGCTGACCGTCGCCCCGGGGCTGGGGCTCACCCGGCGCCGGCGGGCGTGCGGTCGCGGTTCCGGGCGCCGGGGAGCAGTCGCCGCAGCAGCGGCCAGGCCAGCAGCACGGCGATGATCGCGTACACCGTCACCGAGAACGGCGTGTTCACGAGCCCTGTGACGCTGCCGTCGCTGATCTGGAGGGCGCGGCGCAGTTGTTGCTCGGCGTTCGGGCCGAGGATGACGCCGATGACGGCCGGCAGCACCGGCAGACCGTAGCGGCGCATGCCGAACCCGATCAGGCCGATGACCAACAGGATCACCAGGTCGATCACCTCACCGCCGACCGCGTACGCGCCGACCGCGGCGAAGAAGAGGATGCCCGCGTAGAGGTACGGGCGCGGGATGCGCAGCAGTTTCGCCCACAGCGGGGCCAGCGGCAGGTTGAGGGCGAGCAGCAGCACCATGCCGACGAACAGCGAGGCGATCAGGCCCCACACCAGGTCGGGCTCGCGTTCGAACAGCAGGGGACCCGGCTGGATGCCGTACTGCTGGAAGGCGGCCAGCATGACCGCCGCCACCGCCGTGGTGGGCAGGCCCAGGGTCAGCATGGAGACCAGGGTGCCCGCCGCCGAGGCCGAGGCGGCCGACTCCGGGCCCGCCACGCCCTCGATGGCGCCCTTGCCCCAGTCGTCCGGGTGCTTCGACAGCCGCTTCTCGGTGACGTACGACAGGAAGGTGGGGATCTCGGCGCCGCCCGCCGGGATCGCGCCGAACGGGAAGCCGATGAACGGGCCCCGCAGCCAGGACTTCCAGGTCCGCTTCACATCGGACCGGCCGAGCCACGGCCGGCCCACCGGGATCGGCTCGGGCGGACTGCGCCGCAGGTGCGCGGCCACCCACAGTGCCTCCCCGATGGCGAACAGGCCCACCGCGACGATCACCACGTCGATGCCGTCGGCGAGCTGGAGCGAGCCGAAGGTCAGCCGCTGCTGGCCGGTCATCTGGTCCAGGCCCACCAGACCGATCGTCAGGCCGACGAGGAGGGAGGCGAGGCCCCGGACCCGGGACGAGCCCAGCACGGACGTCACGGCGATGAACGCCAGCACCATGATCGCGAAGTAGTCGGGGGCGCCGATGTCCACGGCCAGCTCGGCGACCTTCGGCGCGAGGACCACCAGCAGGAGCGTGCCGACCATGCCGCCCGCGAAGTGCCCGATGGCGGCGGCCGCGAGCGCCTGCGCGCCGCGCCCCGCCTTGGCCATCGGGTTGCCCTCCATGGCCGCGACCACGGCCGCGCTCTCGCCGGGGGTGTTGAGGAGGATCGAGGTGGTGGAACCGCCGAACATCGCGCCGTAGTAGATGCCCGCGAACATGATGAACGCGCCCACCGGATCCAGCCCGTACGTGACCGGCAGCAGCAGCGCGACCGCCATGGCGGGCCCGATACCGGGCAGCACACCGATGGCGGTGCCCAGGAGCACACCGACCGCGGCCCACAGGATGTTGACCGGCGTCAGGGCCGTGCCGAAGCCGTCGAGGAGGGAGCTGAAGGCGTCCACGTCAGAGCACTCCCATCAGCGGGCCGCCCGGCAGGGGTACCCCGAGCAGGTTGTCGAACAGGACGTACGTGACCAGGGAGAGGACGGCCGCGATCAGCGGGTCGCGGTCCAGGTGCCGGCTGCCGAGCGCGTAGGCCGCGCCCCAGAACAGCAGGGCGCCGGCCACGGGGAAGCCGAGCGGCTCGATCAGGACCGCCGCGCCGAGGAAGACCCCGGCGAGCAACAGCACCGTGCGCCAGTCGGCGGGCTCGGACAGGTCGATGTCCTCGCCGCCCTCGGCCTGGCCCCGGCCGCCCCGCAGCACGTCCACCGCGAGCAGCGCGGCGATCAGCAGCAGCCCGGCGCCGACCACGACAGGAACCGTCCTCGGGCCGACCGGCCCGCGCTGGGCGATGTCCACGTCCATGGTGAGCGCGTCGGTCAGGACCAGGATGCCGAGCGCCAGCAGCAGGACGCATACCCCCAGCTCGGAGCGGTCACGCAGCCAGGAGCGGCTCTCGGCGGCGGGCGGCGGGGGAGTGCCGGTGGTGTCCGTGTCCGTCGTCACAGCCCCAGCTCCTTCAGCACCGACACCACACGCCTGTCCTGGGCGTCCAGGAACGCGCCGAACTCGTCGCCGGTCAGGAACGCGTCGTCCCAGCCGTGTCGCTTCAACGACTGCCGCCACTGCGGTGAGTCGTGCAGCTCCTCGATCAGCCGGGTGAGCTTGTCGCGCTGGGCCTCGGTGAGGCCGGGCGGGGCGACGATGCCGCGCCAGTTGGTGAAGCTCACGTCGTAGCCCGCCTCCTGGAGGGTGGGCGCGTCGAGCCCGGCCACCCGCTTCGGGCCCGTCACCGCGAGCAGCCGCAGCTCGCCCGCCCTGATCTGGTCCAGGTACTCGCCGACCCCCGACACCCCGAAGGCGACCTTGTCGCCGAGGATCGAGGCGAGCAGTTCGCCGCCGCCGTCGAAGGGGATGTAGTTGACGTCCTTCGGAGCGATCCCGGCGGCCCGCGCCATCAGCATCGGCGCCAGATGGTCCGGCCCGCCCGGCGCCGACCCGCCGCCCACCGGCAGCTTGCCCGGGTCCTCCTTCCACGCCCCGATCAACTCGTCGATCGTCTTGTACGGCGAGTCCTTGGCGACCACCACGACGTCCTGCTCCTCGGTGAGGCGGGCGATCGGCGTGGTGTCGGCGAGCGTCTTCGGCGCGTCGTTGGAGCGGACGGCGCCGACGACGCCGAGGCCCATCGACATCGCGAGCCGGCCGTTGCCGTGCTCGCCGACCAGCCGGCTCAGACCGACCGTGCCGCCGGCCCCCGGCAGGTTGAACACCTCGATGTTGTGGGTGAGCCCGGCGTCCTCGGCGTTCTTCGCGGCCGTCCGGGCCGTGATGTCGTAGCCGCCGCCGGGGGTGTTCGGCACCATGAAGCGCAGGCCCGGGATCTGGGTGCCGGACTCGCCGCCGCTGCCGGTCGTCAGCAGCGGCGGCCCCACGAGCACGAGAGCGGCCGCCCCGAGCAGGGCGAGGGGGGTGCGCAGCCGCACGAATGCCACCACCTGTCGGTCGGGGTCGGGAGATGAGTGATCTGGACCACATCGTGCCCATGGGGAGCGGAACCGATTCCGTTGCGCAAACAACGGAGGTTGTGGTCGTAGTGGTCACGGCCCCTGTCACCGTATGAGCACGTCCCGCACACCTCTCTTTCCCGGATCGGGACCGGGCGCCATGATTGTGCGACCCACCGCACAGGCCGGCGCCCGAGCCGCCTGACAACGTGTCGGCACGAGAGAAGAGTCCGTCGTGGTGTTCCGTCGCCATACCCTCGCAGGCGAGATGCTGGTCCTCCAGCTCGCCATCGTCGTGGTGGTGCTGCTGGCGGTCGCGGCGGTCTCGCTCACCCAGTCGGCGGCCACCTTCAACCGGGTCGAGGGACGCCGGGTCACCGCCCTCGCCGAGCAGCTCGCCGCCAATCCCCTGGTCCGTGACCGGCTCGCCCAGCGCGTCGCGCACGAGGCGCTGGCGCCCCTGGTGAACTCCGTCCAGACGCAGTCCGGGGTCACGTCCGTCACCGTCGCCGACGCCGACGGCCGGATCGTCAGCTCCACCGACCCCACCGTGATCGGCGACACCCTGCCCGCCGACGAGGGCGTGGTGTCGGGCCGTGGCTGGTCCGGGCCGCTGACCTTCGACGGCAGCCGTGAACTGGTCGCCCAGGTCCCCGTGCTCGGCGCGACGGTCGACGACGACCTGGGCCGGCTGCTGGGCACGGTGATGATCGGCGAGGCCGCCCCGACCGTGTGGCAGCGCCTCAGCGGAGCCTCCTCGTACCTCCTCGCCTATCTCGGCATCGCCAGCGGCCTCGGTCTCGCCGGTTCCTGGCTGCTGGCCCGGCGCGTCAAACGGCAGACGCTCGGTCTGGAACCCCAGGAGATCGCCGGCCTCGCCGAACACCGCGAGGCCATGCTCTACGGCATCGCCGAGGGCGTGATCGCCCTCGACCCCCAGCACCGGCTCACCCTCGCCAACGAGATGGGCCGGCGCCTGCTCGACCTGCCCGAGGACTGCGTCGGCAAGAGCCTGTCCGACCTGGGCGTGGAAGGACGCCTGCGGGACGTCCTGATGGGCGCCCAGGAGCCGGGCGGTGGCGTCCGCGACGGGGGGACGGGCACGGGAGGGGGCACGGGGGGCCGCGATGCGGGCACGGGGGGCGGCGCCGCAGCCGTCGGTGCCGGAGAGGCCGGTGCCCGCGCCACAGCCCTCCGTGCCCGCGCCGGGGAGGCCGGTGCCCGCGCCGCAGCCGTCGGTGCCCGCGCCGGGGAGGCCGGTGCCCAGGGCACGGCCGCCGGTGCCGGTGTCCCGGCCGGAGCCGCCGGCTCCGGTGATGGCGGCGCGGAGACGCCTGACGGGAACCCCGGTCGCCCCGGCAGCCCCGCCGGGGCTCAGGACGCGCCCGCCGACCGGCGGGACGAGGTGGTCGTCCGCCGGGGCCGGGTCCTGGTGATGAACCGGATGACCGTCACCAAGGACGGCCGACCTCTCGGCTCCGTCACCACGCTGCGGGACCGCACCGAGCTGGCCCGGCTCGAACGGGAGATCGGCTCCTTCCGCAGCTCCGCCGAACTGCTGCGCGCCCAGGCCCATGAGTTCGCCAACCAGCTGCACACCATCTCCGGACTCATCCAGATCGGCGAGCAGGACGAGGTCGTCCACTACATCCGCGCGCTGAGCCGGCGCCGCCACTCCCTCGACGTCACCCTCAGCCGCCGCGTCCGCGACACCACCGTCGCCGCCCTGCTGACGGCGAAGACCTCCCTGGCCGCCGAACGCCGGGTAACCCTGCGCATCTCGGAGGGCACCGCGCTCGACCGGCTCGCCCCCGAGGACGCCGCCGACGTGGCGACCGTCGTCGGCAACCTCGTCGACAACGCCGTGGACGCGGCCGCCACCACGACCGTCCCCGACGGCCACGAGGCCTGGGTCGAGGTGGAGCTGCGCCAGGACGCCTCCGGCGTGGAGATCGTCGTCCGTGACTCGGGCCCCGGCGTGGCCCCCGAACTCGCCCGTGAGGTCTTCTCCCACGGCTTCACCACCAAGGCCGCGCGCGAAGGCGAACGCGGCATCGGCCTGGCCCTCACCCGCCTGGTCTGCGAACGCCACGGCGGTGAGATCTCGGTGACCAACACCCCGGACGGGGCCATGTTCACCGCCCGCATGACCGTCAGCCACCTCGCCGACGCGGTGGCGGAAGGAGCGACACCATGAACGGCACGAGCAGCCCGCCCGGCACGATCGACGTGCTCGTGGTCGACGACGACTTCATGGTGGCCCGGGTCCACCGCGCCTTCGTCGAACGCGTCGAGCCCTTCCGCGTGGTCGGCGTCGCCAGCACCGGCGAACAGGCGGTCCTCGCCGTCGACGAACTCCGCCCCGACCTGGTGCTGCTCGACCTCTACCTCCCCGACGGCTTCGGCCTCGACGTCATACCCCGGCTGCGCACCGCAGGCCACGACTGCGACGTCATGGTCATCAGCGCCGCCCGGGAGGCCGACAGCGTGCGCGGCGCGGTCCGGCACGGCGTCGTCGACTACCTCCTCAAGCCCTTCGAGTTCGAGGAACTGCGCTCCCGGCTGCAGCGGTACGCCGCCCAGCGCGGCCGCCTGCTCACCACCGTCGTACGCGGCCAGGCCGACGTCGACCGTGTCCTCGCCGGGGCCGCCGCGCCCGCCTCCTCGGCCGGCGCCCTGCCCAAGGGCATGAGTGTCGAGACCGCCGAACTCATCGAAGGCACCCTCCGCGGCACCGACGGCAGCCTCTCCGCCACCGAGTGCGCCACCCTCACCGGCATCTCCCGCGTCAGCGCCCGCCGCTACCTGGAGTACTTCCACGGCACCGGCAGCGCGGACGTCTCCCTGCGCTACGGAGTGGCCGGGCGGCCGGAGCGCCGGTACAGCTGGCGGGTGTGACAGCCCCCGACCGGCACCGTCTGCCGACCCCGGACCGCGGCGCCCGGACTACAGCCCCAGGTGCCGTCGCACGACGTCGGCGACCTCCCCCGGCCGGTCGTTGAGGAAGAAGTGGCCGCCGGGGAACACGCACACCTCCGTGGGCCCGTCGGTATGGTCCGCCCAGGCCCGCGCGTCCGCCACCGGGGTCACGGGATCGGCGTCTCCGGTGAGGACGGTGACCGGGCAGCCCAGCCGGGCGCCGGGGCGCGGCTCGTACGTCTCCAGGGCCGTGTAGTCGCCGCGCAGGGCCGGCAGGACGAGCTGGACCAGCTCCTCGTCCTCGAACACCTCGCTGTCGGTGCCGTTCAGATCGCGTACGGCGGCCAGGAGTTCCGCGTCGCCCGCCCTGTGCAGGTTCCCGGGTTCCCGGATCACCGAAGGGGCGCGCCGGCCCGACACGAACAGCCGGAGCGGGGCCCGGCCGGCCGCCTCCAGCCGCAGCGCCGCCTCGTGCGCGACCACCGCGCCCATGCTGTGGCCGAAGAGGGCGAGCGGACGGTCGTCGTCCCCGCCGAGGGCCTCGACGGCCTCGACGACCCGCTCGGCCAGCTCCCGCAGGTTCGTCGACGGCGGCTCGGCGTACCGGTCCTGGCGCCCCGGATACTGCGCGGCCAGCACATCGGCCCGAGGTGCCAGGGCACGCGCCATCGGCAGGTAGGCGCCGGCCGAGCCGCCCGCGTGCGGCAGGCACAGCAGTCGGACCGCCGCCTCGGGGGCGGGCCGGTAACGACGGATCCACGCGCCGCCGTCGACCGCTGAGGTCATGGACTCACTCGCTTTCCGGTTCCTTGTCGTGCCGCCCGGCGCGCTTCCGGCGTCGGTACGCGTTCCAGCACGCCGCCCGCGAAGACGTCGTACAGCGGCAGTGTCTCCAGGTGGACGTACCCGATGTGGCAGTCGCAGACGGACAGCGGGCACGGGCGGGGCGCGAGCGCCGCGCGGAAGGAACCGTCGTAGAGATTGCCCAGCTCCGCCTTGACGAAGTGGCAGCGCCGCACCGTCCCCTCGCCGTCCACCGACACGACCGTCGAGCCCGTGCGGCAGGCGCGGCCCGCCGAGCGGTGCGGATGGCGGCTGAAGGGGAAGAGGGGGTCGAGCCCGCTCCACACCGCCGCCTCCTCGTCGGTGTAGGTGTGCCCCTCGGCGGCGTTCACCCACAGGTACACCTCCTCCGGCAGCTCCCCGCGCAGCCGCCGGGCGTGCTCCAGATGTTCGGGCAGCCCGACGATCCCCACACTGAACCGGATCCCCGTGGCGGTCAGCCTTCGCGTCTTGTCGAGGAACCGCTCGTACGGGGTCTGCCCGGGGTGGTACGTGCACCACAGGGCCACCGTGTCCGGGTCGGCCCGTGCCAGCCACTCCGTGCGGCAGCTCAGGTTCGTCTGGATCGCCACCCGGTCGATGTGCGGCTCGTGGGAGAGGCCGACCAGCACCTCGCGGTACCAGGAACGGGTCAGCCCCTCGCCCCACGGCGTGAAGAGGACCGAGAGACGGTCACCGGTCTGTTCCCGGGCCCAGCCGGTGAAGCGCTCCAGGGCCGCGCGGTCGGCCCGCAGCCGGTCGGGGGAGTCGCGGCGCTTGGCGAAGGGGCAGTACGGGCAGTCGTAGTCGCAGGAGGCGAGGGGGCCCCGGTACAGGATCGTCAGGTCCATGGGCTCCGTCACCTCAGCTCGTACTCGGCCATCGCGGCCCGTACGGCGGGGGAGAAGAACCCGGGCCCGATCGCGTCCGAGTGGGCCAGTCCCTCGTCGGACAGGCGCAGCAGCCCCTCGCCCGCCTCCGCCAGCCAGCCGCGCCCGGCCAGCAGCTCCAGCTCCGCGGGGAAGTCCGCGTACGGGTCCGATCCGAACCGCCGCCGGTACTCCGCCACCGGCATCCCCCGGGCCTGGAGCAGCGACTGCAGCAGGTGGCGCCGCCGTGCCTCGTCCTCGTCGACCGCCCGGCCGTGCACGGCGCGGCCGAAGTCCTCGGTGGCCGTGTACTCGTCGATGATCGTGCGGATCCGGCTCATGCCGACCGCGTAGTCGAAGGAGTAGTGCAGCCTCGACGTGTACGACCGCGCGCCGCAGCCCAGGCCGATCATGCCGTCGGTCTGGCAGGCGTGGTCGTCCGGGCCCTGCGCGGGTGCGTCCGTGCGGCGGAACATCCGCATGGAGACCTGCTCGTAGCCGTGCGCGAGCAGATGGTCCCGGCCCTCGCGGTAGCGCCGCAGCCGGGTCTCGTCCCAGTCGAGGTCCGCGACCGCCGGGTCCGCGTGGCGGCCGAGCCCCGTCAACGGCCGGACGTACAGCGGATAGAGGTAGAGCTCCTCCGGCCGCCAGGCGAGGGCCGCGTCCAGCGAAAGCCGCCAACTGGCCGCCGTCTGCCCGTCGATGCCGTAGATCAGGTCGATGTTGAGGACCGGCAGGGCGGCGTCGCGGATCCGGGCCAGTGCCGCCTCCACGTCGGAGCGCCGCTGCGGGCGTACGGCCGCCCGGGCCTCCTCGGCCACGAAGCTCTGCACCCCGAGGCTCAGTCGTGTGGTGCCCCGCTCGGCCAGCACCGCCAGCCGGTCGGCCGTCGCCGTGGCGGGCGACGCCTCCACCGACAGCGGGATCGCGCGCAGGTCCGCGCCCAGGTGCCGCTCGGCGATGTCGCACAGCCGCTCCAGCTCGGCGGCCTCCAGGAAGGTCGGCGTCCCCCCGCCGAAGGCGGCGTTGGCGAACCGCACCGGCTCCTCGTCCCCGAGGGCCTCCCGTACCGCGATCGCCTGCCGTTCGAGGGCGTCCAGATAGCGCCCGGTCAGCCCGTCGGGCGCGCCGATGCGGGTGAAGAGGTTGCAGAAGCCGCAGCGCACCTCGCAGAACGGGATGTGCGCGTACAGCGACAGCGCCTGCCGGGACTCCCCTGCCCACAGCTCCGCCAGCCGTGGGGCGCCGGGCAGCTTCCGGTAGGCCGTCTTGTGCGGGTAGGCGTAGACGTAGTGCTGGTAGGGGCGCGATGACGCGGTGGTGTCGGTGGCGGTCACGGTCATGCGGACGGCTCCAGGAAGAAGTGGCTGTAGGGGACGGTCCACACGGCCTCGTGGCCGAGGCGGTGTCCGGTGTAGCCGTCCTCGCCGTAGGTGGTCCCGTGGTCGGAGCAGACGACGGCGAAGCAGCGGCGCCGCGCACTCATCGCGGTGAACAGCCGCCCGATGTGGCGGTCGATGTACTCCAGGGCCGCCGCGTGCGTGTCCAGGCTGTCGCCCGCCTCCCGGGTGGCGCCCGGCAGGTGGAACCAGTTGGGCTGGTGCAGCGCCGAGGCGTTGAGGAACAGGAACAGCCGCTGCCCGGCGGGCAGTTCGGCGACGATCCGCTCGGCGCGGGTCACCTGGGCCTCGAAGGAGGTCGGGGAGGCCACGGAGAACTCCGGCTCCCAGTGGCTCTCCTGGAACAGGTCCGGCAGGACGCTGCCGAGGGCCCCCTGCTTGTTGAAGAAGCCGACACCCCCGACGCACACCGTGCGGTAGCCGCGCCCGGCGAGCGCCGACACCAGGTCGGGGCTGTCGAAGACGAAGGTGCCTCCCGCGGTGGTCTCGCTGCCGGCGAACCGGCTCGCGAACAGCCGAGGATGCGGGCCGGGCGCCGCCGGGGTCGGCAGAAAACCCGCGAACATCGCCTGGTGCGAGGCGTAGGTGAAGCTGCCGGGTGCGTGCCGCTTCTCCCAGACACCGCCCGGCAGCCGGCCGGCCAGGTTCGGCAGCCGGCCCTCGGCCACCAGCCGTGCCGCCACGTCGTACCGCAGCGTGTCCAGGGTGAGCAGCAGCAGGTCGTCGCGGCCCACGACCTCGTTCATGTCGGGGGTGCCGCCCGTGCCGGCCGGGTCAGAAGGGCGCATGGTCGTTCCTCGCGTGGGGGTGGTGCCGGGGGGCGGTGGGCGACGGGCCCGGGGCCAGGGCGTCGCGCACGGCGTCGAGCTGCGCCGCGTAGGTGTCCAGGCCCTCCGCAGGACCGCCGGGCAGCCCGGTCAGCCGGGGCAGCAGATCACCGAACGCGTTGACCTCGCCCACGGCGAACCGGCGCCAGCCGATCGCCGGGAGCAGGTCCACGCCGACGCTCAGCGTGCCGGGGAAGCAGGCGGCGGCCCGCTCGCAGATGTCGAGCGCCTGCCGCCAGCGGTCGCCCGCCGCGTCCACGACCGACGTGAGATCGCCCCGAGCACCACCCAGATGGAGATTGGTCATGGGGAAGCGGCTGGTGCGCACGACGGCGTGCGTGGCCCGGCCCGCCACGACCAGGACCCGAAGATCGGCGGACCTGCCGTGCGCGGACGCCTTCGGCAGCCAGCGCTCGATGTGCAGGCCGTCGGACGCGAGCACGTCGACGATGCCGGCGATCTCCCGCTCGTCCGCGTAGCGCCGCACCCGCAGCGAGTTGTGCAGCCGGAGCGGGGCACGCAGCCCGCCGTCGGCGGAGACCTCCACCGAGG
This sequence comes from Streptomyces sp. NPDC057438, assembly GCF_042802995.1. Taxonomy (NCBI): domain Bacteria; kingdom Bacillati; phylum Actinomycetota; class Actinomycetes; order Kitasatosporales; family Streptomycetaceae; genus Streptomyces; species Streptomyces sp. NPDC057438. The sequence goes on along the minus strand of NZ_JBHVDD010000071.1, from coordinate 18,723 downwards.
TGGTGGCCCTGATCCGCCCGCTCGCCGACGACTCCACGGCCAGCACACCGGACGCGGAGGACCCGTGGGCCGGTTTCACGAAGACACGCGGCATGCCGTGCTCCCGCATCGCCGCCCGTACGTCGTCCCAGCCGCGCACCGGCCACGCGCCGCCCGAGGTGGGCGACGGGGGCACCGGGACACCCGCCGCGTCGAGCCGGGCATGGCACAGCCGCTTGTCGAACAGCACCGGCAGATCCGCCGGATCGTCCAGTCGCAGCCCGCCCCGCAACGACCCCACCGCGGCCAGGAAACGGCCGTACCAGGTGGCCGAGCCCTCCACCCGCGTCGGATCGCCGACGCCCCGCAGCAGCCGGTCCACCTCGGCGTTCTCGCCCGGTGAGTCCAGCCGGACGATCTCGTCGTCGGCGAACGCGTGGCCGCCGTCGCGCAGCACGTCCCGCCACTCCACGACCCGGGGCGAACCGGCACCGGCCGCCTCGGCCGCGGCGCGGAACAGCCCGACCCGCCGGTTCTCCCCGTTCCCGACGACCACCCACCGGTACGGGCCGGGACCCGCCCCCGCCGCACCGCTCCAACCGGACATGCCGCCCCCTTTTTTCCCGACCGTGACCGCTACGCGCTCACTCGCCCACCGCGACGAACCGCCAGACCGTGCCGTCCTCCTCCTCGTCGGACTCGGCGTCGTCGGCGTCGACGTCGACCTGGACCCCCTCGGCCTCCAGGGAGTCCCGGAGACGGTCGCGCAGTGCGGGGCTGAGGTAGTTGTGGTGCAGGTCCAGCGTGGTGAGGTGGGACAGCGGCTGGCCCGTGAGCAGCGCGGTCGCGCCGTCGTCGGTGAGGACGCCCATGGACACGTCGAGGACGTCGAGGCGGGCCACCACGGGGGCCGAGGCGAGGGCCACGCAGATCTCGTCCTGCATCTCGCTGTTGCGCAGGGCCAGGCGCTTGAGGGCCGGCAGGCGGGTGCCCGCGAGGATCGGCGCGAGGTCGGTCACCTCGGCGTCGCCGCCGTACTCGGACGTCCCCAGCCACAGGTCCAGCTCGACGAGGGCCGGCAGGTCGCTGCCCGCGACGCCCCGGACGGCGTCGACGGGCATGCCGCCGGTCTCCACCGTCAGCGAACGCAGCCGCTCGTGCCGCAACGCCGGGAACCGGAGCTCCTGGCCGCCGCGCACACCGAACTCCTCCAGCTCGGGGAAGGCGTCCAGCAGCGGGCCGACATCGCCCTGGTTGATCCAGGAGATCTCGCACTCCTCCCCCACGATGTCGCCGAGGAACAGGGCGCGCAGCACGGGCAGTCGGTCCTTCGCCGCGATCAGGGCCTCGACGATCCCCTCGGGACCGTTGTCGTAGGCGTCGCTCCAGGCGCCCACGACCAGCGCCCGCACCTTCTCGGTGCCGACGGAGGCCAGGAACCGGGCGAACGCCTCCTCCCACTCCTCCTCGCTGTCGTAGGACTCCACGGCGATGCTCCAGGCCACCGACTCGGGGGCGGGCAGGTGCGCGGCACCCTCCGGGCCCTTCACCGACGCGGGGAAGCGGTGGACCGGCAGGCCGTGGAACTCCTCCAGATGGCTCCCGATGGTCATGTGCGCCCCGCCCCTTCGTTCCATGTCCGAGAGCGGCGCCGAGTCCATGCCCGGCCCGCCCGCTGCGCACCCGGAGCGCGCGGCGCAGCCGGGTAGGGGAGTTCTACCAAGTCCGACTGACAACGTGTGCGGCGGACCCCTGTCCTGTGGACGAACAGGGGTGCGCGCCCCGGCGAACGGGCGTGCGCGGGCCGATTGTCAGTGGTCGCCCCTACGGTCTGTCGTGGCACAGCGAGTGCCCGACGGGAGGGAGACCCATGTACCGGCAAGGAGACGTCCTCATCGCGCCGTTGGCGCCGAGCGCCGTGCCCGGCGGCGCGCTCGACGCCGCCTCGGAGCCGCGCGACGGGCGCGGACGCCTCGTCCTCGCCCTCGGCGAGGTCACCGGCCACGCCCACGCCGTGGTCGGCCCCGGCCGTCTCGTCCGTGAGGCGGGCGCGTTCGGGCCGATGCTGCTGCATGTGCCGGAGGGTGCCCGAGTCGTGCACGAGGAGCACGCGGCCATCTCCCTGCCCAAGGGCTGGTACCGGGTCGTACGGCAGCGGGAGTACGTGCCGGGTTCGGTGCGGATCGTCGCCGACTGAACCGGCGGGAACAGGGCGGTCGTGGCGTGCGGCGGCCCGCGGGAACGGACGAACGGGATCCAGGAGGAACGGCGTGACGGAACGGACGAGTTGGCGGGCGGTGGCAGCGGCCACCGGAGCGGGCGACCGGGCCCGGGCGGAGGCGGGCGTGCGCCTGGCCTACCGGCGGGCGGGGCTGCGGGAGCCCGGACGGATCGTGTGGGCCCGCTCGCCCCTGGAGGCGGTGCGTCTGCTGTCGGGAGCAGCGACGGGGAGCGGCGAGACGCTGCCCGCGACCGGGGCGAGCGTGCGGGACGCGGTCCGCAACAGAGCCGTCGCCGCCGAACGGGCCCGGCTGCACACCCGGCTCGGTCCCACCGGCTGGAGCGAGCACTGGAGTGCGACGGGCGCCGCCCTGTGGGAGACGACCCGCCCGCTGGTCGACCGCGTCCGCACCGGTGTCGTCGAGGCCCTGGCCCCCGCGGACCGCAAGGAGGAGACCGGCATCCGCCTGCTCCTGCTGGACGCCGTCCTCGGTCAGCACGACGCGGCCTGGCTGTCCGCGTTCGACGCCGCCCCCGGCCTCGACGGACTCGCCGAGGTGGCTTGCACGGCGGGCTGGTGGTGGCCGTACGAGCACGTCGCGGTCCTCACCGAGCGGCCCGTGGAACTGCATCGCGACGAGGCGGGCCGACTGGACCGCGGCGACGGGCCCGCGCTCGCCTACGCCGACGGGTTCGCCCTGCACGCCTGGCGCGGCCTGCCCGTCCCCGGCGCCTTCCTCGACCGGCTGGGCTCGCTGACACCGGCGGACATCCGGGCGGAGGAGAACGCGGAACTGCGCCGCGTGATGCTGGAGTTCTACGGCTACGACCGCTATCTGGAGGAGTCCGGCGCACAGCCGGTGCACCGTGACGAGACGGGCGTGCTGTGGCGCATCGCCCTGCCCGGCGACGAGGACGTGGTGATGGTGGAGGTCGTCAACTCCACGCCGGAGCCGGACGGCACGAGCCGCACCTACTGGCTGCGGGTGCCGCCCACGACGACCACGGCCCGCGAAGGGGTGGCCTGGACGTTCGGGCTGAGCTCCGAGGCGTACGAGCCGCTGCGGCAGACCTGAGCCGGCCCGCCGCCGGGGTCACTCGAAGCGTGAGGTGTCGCCCGCACCCTTGCGGATGATCTCCGCCTCACCGCTGGAGAAGTCGATCACGGTCGTCGGCTCGGTGCCGCAGTCCCCGGAGTCCACCACCGCGTCCACCAGGTAGTCCAGGCGCTCCTTGATCTCCCAGCCCTGCGTCAGCGGCTCCTCCTCGTCGGGCAGCAGCAGGGTGCTGGAGACGAGCGGCTCACCCAGCTCGGCGAGCAGGGCCTGGACCACGCGGTGGTCGGGGATGCGCACCCCGACGGTCTTCTTCTTGGGGTGCAGGAGCTTGCGGGGCACCTCCCTCGTGGCGGGGAGGATGAAGGTGTAACTGCCGGGCGTCGACGCCTTCACGGCGCGGAACACGTCGTTGTCGACGTGGACGAACTGGCCCAGCTGCGCGAAGTTCTCGCACACCAGGGTGAAGTGGTGGCGGTCGTCGAGCTGCCGGATCGTCCTGATCCGCTCGATGCCGTCACGACTGCCCAGCTGGCACCCCAGCGCGAAGCAGGAGTCCGTCGGATACGCGATGAGCCCACCCTGACGAATGCTGTCGGCGACCTGCCCGATGGCACGCGGCTGGGGATTGTCGGGGTGCACGTCGTAGTACTTGGCCATTGTCCGAGCTTATGCCTCAGGGGCCCGCGCACCCGTCGATGGGGCCGCAGGTCCCCGAATGGGGCGCGGGGAACTGCGCGTCCGGCCACGAACCACCCGCAGCCGGACAACGGTCCGCAGTCCCCCCGGCCCGTCAGCGGAGCGCTACGCGCCACTCTCCCGCAGCATGTCCTCACGCTCGACGATCTTCACGCGCTCCCGGCCCTGCGGCTCGCCCAGCGCCTTCTCCGCGGCGTCGAGCCGGTACCAGCCCTCCCACGTGGTGAAGCGCACCTCGCGCTCGGCGAGGAAGGCGTCGACGGCCTCCGGGGCGGGCGCGGACGGCTCGTGCAGCCGGCCGTTCGCGAAGTCGTCCAGGAGGTTGGCGACGGTCTCGTTGGCGTCGCCCTTGGTGTGCCCGATGAGGCCCACCGGTCCGCGCCGGATCCAGCCGGTGACGTACGTCGACTGCAGGTGCGCGCCGGTCTCCTCGATGACCCGGCCGCCCGCGTCCGGGACGGTGCCCGACTCGACGTCCCAGGGGAGCTTGGGCAGCTTGTCCGAGAGGTAGCCGACGGCGCGGTAGACGCCGGTGACGTCCCAGTCCTTGAACTCGCCGGTGCCCTTGACGTTGCCGGTGCCGTCGAGGGCGGTGCGCTCGGTGCGCAGGCCGACGACCTTGCCGTCCTCGCCGAGGATCTCGGTGGGTGACTCGAAGAAGTGCAGGAACAGCTTGTGCGGGCGGTCGCCGGTGTCGCGGATCGCCCAGTTCTCCAGGGTCTTGGCGACCATGTCGGCCTGCTTGTTGCCGCGCCGGGTCGCGATGGAACCCTCGTCGTAGTCGATGTCCTCGGGGTCGACGATGACCTCGATGTTGGGGGAGTGGTCCAGCTCCCGCAGCTCCATCGGGGAGAACTTCGCCTGCGCCGGGCCGCGGCGGCCGAAGACGTGGACCTCCAGCGCCTTGTTGGCCTTCAGACCCTCGTACACGTTGGCGGGGATCTCGGTCGGCAACAGCTCGTCGGCCGTCTTGGCGAGGACGCGGGCCACGTCGAGGGCGACGTTGCCGACACCGAGGACGGCGACCTTCTCGGCCTCCAGGGGCCAGGTGCGCGGGACGTCCGGGTGGCCGTCGTACCAGGAGACGAAGTCGGCCGCGCCGTACGAGCCGTCGAGGTCGATGCCGGGGATGTCGAGCGCGCGGTCGGCCGTCGCGCCCGTGGAGAAGATCACCGCGTCGTAGAACGCGCGCAGATCGTCCAGGTTGATGTCCCCCGGGTAGTCCACGTTGCCGAAGAGGCGGATCTGCGGCTTGTCGAGCACCTGGTGCAGGGCGGTGATGATGCCCTTGATGCGGGGGTGGTCGGGGGCCACACCGTAACGGATCAGTCCGAACGGGGCGGGCATCCGCTCGTAGAGGTCGATGGACACACCGGGCTCGGTGGCGACGTCGGACTTCAGCAGCGCGTCGGCGGCGTAGATCCCGGCGGGTCCGGCTCCGACAATGGCTACCCGCAGGGGGCGGGGCATGTTCAGGTTCCCTTCGAGCGGAAGAAATGCGTCTCGTCGGCAACCCTAAACTAAGGCAACCCTTACCAGGTACGCGGGTCGGGTCTATGACCTCATAAGGCGATCTTATGCCATGCGGGGGAATGGGCGGACGGCGGGAGTGGCCCGGGGGCCCTCGACGGACACGGTCGCCGACAGGGTGTTTGCCGCGGCGATGAACGGCAACGCGGTCTCCATGACTGGATCGAACAAGGACCCGAACGAGAACTCCGCGTCCACCGCGACGACCGCCGCCAAGGCCCGCCGGACCGCCGCCAAGGCGACGGCACCGGCCACCGGGACGGCGAAGGCGGCCACGGGCAAGGCCGAGGACGCCGCGTCGTCCGTCAAGGCCGGTGCCGGACACGCCGCGGAGGCGACCAAGCGCGCCGCCGACACCACGAGCGCGGCGGTGCAGAGTGCGGCCAAGGGCGTCGAGGCGGGCCGCCAGGCGGTCGTCCAGGCGTCCGGCCAGGTGGCGGCCACCGCCAGGACGGCCATGACCGTCATCGCCCACCGCAAGCTCGTCGCCGCCGGGGTGGGCGCCGGCCTGACGGCCCTGACCGCCGCCTCCTACGCGGTCGGACGCCGCTCCGGACGCCAGGTGCAGGGGCCGCTCACCCGGCTCACGGGCGGCCGTATCTGACCCGCCCGTCGCGCGGCGGCGCCCCCGCGCGGGAAGGCGGCGGCGCCCTGCGCGGGAAGGTGGCCGGCCGGCCGCCTCCCGCGCGACGGCCCGTCACGCCCGGCCGCCCTACCAGCGGCCCTCCACCTGCGCCTTGACGCGCCGGTCGTACAGGTCGCGGATCGCCGCGAGCGTCTCACCGGACAGCTCCGGCAGCGCGGCGGCCGCCGCGTTGGCGCGGGCCTGGTCCGGGGTGCGGGCGCCCGGGATCACCGTCGTCACCCCCGGCTGCTGGACGATCCAGCGCAGCGCCAGCTGGGCCGGGGTGTAACCGTCGGGGGTCAGCCCCGCGAACTCGACGGCCGCCTCCACCCCCGTGGCGTAGTCGACGCCGGAGAAGGTCTCGCCCTGGTCGAAGGCCTCGCCGTGCCGGTTGTACGTGCGGTGGTCGTTCGCCGCGAAGACCGTGTCCTTGGTGTACTTGCCGGACAGCAGCCCCGACGCCAGCGGAACGCGCGCGATGATCGCGACGCCCGCCTTCTCCGCGGCGGGGAGGACGTCGAGGAGCGGCTTCATCCGGAACGGGTTGAGGATGATCTGCACGCTCGCCACGTTCGGCCGGGCGATCGCCGTCAGCGCCTCCGCGCAGGTCTCCACGCTGACGCCGTACGCGGCGACGCGCTCCTCCTCGACCAGGGTGTCGAGCGCGTCGAACACCTCGTCGGAGGAGTAGACGGGCGTGGGCGGGCAGTGCAGCTGGACCAGGTCGAGCCGGTCCACACCGAGGTTGCGGCGGGAACGGTCGTTCCAGGCGCGGAAGTTGTCGAGGACGTAGTTCTCGGGGATCTGGTCCGCGCGACGGCCCATCTTCGTCGCGACGAACACATGGAGGTCGGGCCTGCTCCGCAGGAACGTGGCGATGGTCTCCTCGCTGCGCCCGTCGCCGTAGACGTCGGCCGTGTCGAAGAAGGTCACTCCCGACTCGGCGGCCGCCTCCAGCACCGCCAGGGCTTCCGTGTCGTCGACGTCTCCCCAGTCGGCGCCCAGCTGCCATGTGCCGAGACCGACGACGGACGCGTGCTGACCCGACCTACCGAATGCGCGTTCTTCCATGCCACCAGTCTGTCATCCGTCCCGCCCCGCGCCCCGCGGGGTCGCCGCTGTCGAGCCCTCCGCCCCCCGCCGTCGGTCGCCACCGGCGCGGCCGTCCGCACCGTTCGGCAGATTGCTCCGCCGACGGCGGTGACGAGGGACCGGGCGGGCGGATACCGTACCGGTCAGTAACCGGACCGCATCGCAGGAGGGCCCCATGCCGCAGCTCGAAGTCGACGGCGCCGTGCTGACGTACGACGACGAGGGCCCCCGCGACGGTGACGGCGTCCCCGTGGTCTTCGTGCACGGGTGGACCGCGAACCGGCACCGCTGGGACCACCAGGTCGCGCACTTCGCCGGAAAGCGGCGCGTGATCCGGCTGGACCTGCGCGGGCACGGCGAGAGCCGTGGCGCGGGGGTGCGCACGATCGAGGAACTGGCCAGGGACGTGCTGGCTCTCCTCGATCATCTGGAGGTCGAGCGGTTCGTCCTCGTCGGCCACTCCATGGGCGGCATGATCTCCCAGACCATCACCCTCGCCCACCCCGAGCGCGTCGAGCGCCTGGTGCTGGTCAACTCCATCGGCCGGATGACCTACAGCCGCGGCCGCGGGCTGCTGATGGCGGTCTCCACCCGTGTCCCCTTCAAGCTGTTCGTCGCCGCCAACATCCAGCGGGCCTTCGCCCCCGGCTACCCCCGCGAGGAGATCCGGGAGTACATCCGCGCCTCGGCGGCCACCCCGCGCGAGGTCGTCATGACCCTGTACGGCGCCATGCGCGCCTTCGACGTCCTCGACCGGCTGGGGGAGATCAGCACACCGACCCTCCTCGTCCACGGCTACCACGACATCCAGCTCCCGGTCTCCCAGATGCTGCGGATGGCCAAGGCGTGCCAGGACGCCGAGGTGCGCATCCTGGACGCCGGCCACGAACTCCCCGTGGAGAAGCCGGCGGAACTCACCGCCACCCTCGACCGCTTCCTCACCGGCGCCCGCCCCTGAACCCCCGGCGTCACACGGCCGGGCGCGAGCGCGTCCGGCCCCGGCCCAGGAGGCCACCGAGCGTGCGGAGCCACCCGAGGACGGCGCCCACGGCCGCACGGGTCCGGGGCAGCCGGTCGATGTCGGCGGCCAGGGACAGGGCCGCGCCCGTCCAGGCGAAGCCGAACGACCACACGGAGAGCCACTCGCACAGGTACAGGGGCGTGATCGTCCAGTCCTCGCCCACCCCGGTGGCCGCGGCGGCGGCCGCGAGCGCCATGAAGACGAGGATCAGCACCCCGGCCACCAGGTAGGGACCCCGGACGTACGAGCGTTCCCTGATACCCGGCGCCCCGTGCATGAAGAGGCAGAAGGCCGCCATCGCCGTCAGCAGGGCGACGGCGAAGACCTGGTGGAGGACCGAGACCGTCTGCTGCCAGGCGTCGCCCCCGGATCCCGGCGCGGTGGGGAAAAGGGCGACGCCGAGCGCGCAGAGCCCGGCGACGGTGCCCAGCACGTCGTGGAACCTGTTGAAGCGGTAGACGACCAGGAAGATCCCGAGGGCGCAGAGGCCGCCGACGAAGAGGTCGCGGGTGCTGGTGTGGTACGAGCCGCTCATCGAACCCGGCCAGACGTCCTCGCCGGTCACGCCGGTGAGCCGCGCCGCGATCCAGTTGCCGGCCGGCAGCGCCAGGGGCAGCAGGACACCGATGATCCCGACCCCCAGGCGCAGCCGCATGGCCGTCCGCTCGTCCTGATCCTTCTTCGAGGCCGCCAGTCTGCGCCGCAGGTTCTCGGCGGCGCTCCCGTCCGTCGCGCTCACGGGGCCCTCCTCACGCTCCGGGGACGCGCGAGGCGGAGGCATGCCCCGCCACCGGACGATGTCCGGTATAAAGCGCACATAAACTCGAACGCGGACTCGGGCGCCGCGCGTGTCAGCCGGTCAGCTTTCCTTCCGCGGCGACGAGCAGCTCCGTCACGCGCAGCGCGAAGGCGGCGTCGCACGGATGCGGACGGCCACTGCGCACGGCGGCCAGCAGAGCGTCCCCCGCCCGTACGAGAGCCTCTACGGCGCCCTCGACGGACTCCGGCACCACGGTCGTCCCGGTCCGGCCGCGCAGCTCGACCGTCGCGCCGGAGGCCGCGGGCGGGGCGGTGAGGCTCAGGGCGAGCGTGCTGGACGCCCCGCCGGTGTGCAGGAGGACCAGGTGGACCGTGTCTCCGGGCCCGCGTACGGCGGCGGCCACCTGGTCCACGTCCCCGAGGACCGGCAGCAGGACGGACAGGGCGTGCGGGCCCACGTCCCACAGGCCGCCCTTCTCGCGCCGCCACGGCGAGGCCGCGAAGGGGCTGTCGCTCTCCTCGTCGAACAGCGACCCGAACCACTCCGCGCGGGCGGTGAACCAGCCCCCGGCGGCGGCCTGTTCGGTGATCCATGCGTCGATCGCGGCCTGGAAGCGGGCGGTGAAGAAGACGACCGAGGCCACCCCGGCCGCCTCCACCGCCTCGACGACGGCCCGCCCCTGTCCGACGTCCGTCGCCAGGGGCTTGTCGAGCAGCAGATGGCAGCCGGCCCGGGCGGCCCGCGCCGCCAGCGGGGCCTGGACGGCGGGCGGCAGCGCCACGGCGACCGCGTCCACGTCGGCGAACAGGGCGTCCACCTCCTCGTACACCGGTACGCCACCGTGCCGGGCGGCGAGGGCCTTGGCCGCCTCCGGGCGCCTGCCCCACACCCCCGCGAAGTCCAGCTCCCGGTGCGCGCTGAGCGCGGGGGCGTAGGCCATCTCGGCCCACGGTCCGGTTCCGAGCAGTCCGATACGCATGCTCCGGTTCTCCTTGCGCAGATGGAGGCCCCGCCCCCGCGGGCGGGGCCTGTCGGGGACCGTCAGGGCAGTGCCTGTTCGGTCCAGATGGTCTTGCCCGTGGGGGAGTAGCGGGTGCCCCAGCGCTGGGTGAGCTGCGCGATCAGGTACAGCCCCCGGCCGCCCTCGTCGGTCGTCGCGGCGTACCGCAGATGGGGCGAGGTGTGGCTGCTGTCGGTGACCTCGCAGATCAGCTGCCGGTCGTGGATCAGCCGGACACGGATGGGGCCGCCGCCGTACCGGATGGCGTTGGTGACCAGCTCGCTGAGGATCAGCTCGGTGGTGAACTCCAGCTCCTCCAGGCCCCAGGCGGTCAGCTGCCGGGTCGCGTCGGAGCGCGCCCGGCGGACGGCCGCAGGGTCGCCCGGCACCTCCCACTCCACGACACGGTCCCGGTCCAGCGCCCGGGTGCGGGCGACGATCAGCGCGATGTCGTCGCTCGCGCGGCTCGGCGGCAGCGCGTCGAGCACGGCCTCACAGGTGCCCTGCGGGGAGGTGTCGGCCCCGGTCAGCGCCGTGCGCAGCAGTTCCAGACCGTCGTCGATGTCCCGCTCACGGTGCTCGACGAGCCCGTCGGTGTAGAGCACCAGCCGGCTGCCCTCGTCCAGCTCCAGCCGGGCGGTCTCGAAGGGCAGGCCGCCCAGGCCGAGCGGCGGACCGGCCGGCACCTCGGGGAACTCCACGCTCCCGTCCGGCCGGGCCACCGCGAGCGGCGGATGACCGGCCCGGGCGACGTCGCAGCGCCGCGAGACCGGGTCGTAGATCGCGTACAGGCACGTCGCCCCGGTGATCGGCGCGGTGCCGTCCAGGGCCGCCTCGTCCTGGTCGATACGGCTGACCATCTCGTCGAGCAGCCCGAGGATCTCGTCCGGCGGCAGATCCAGCGCGGTGAAGTTGTGCACGGCGGTGCGCAGTCGTCCCATCGTGGCCGCCGCGTGCAGCCCGTGACCCACGACATCGCCCACCACGACCGCGACCCGGGTGCCGGACAGCGGGAGCACGTCGAACCAGTCCCCGCCCACCCCGGCCTGCGCCGGAAGATAGCGGTAGGCGACGTCCAGGGCGCTCTGCTCGGGAAGGTTGCGCGGCAGCAGGCTGCGCTGCAGCGTCTCGGCCATCGTGTGCTCGCGGGTGTACCGGCGCGCGTTGTCGATGGAGACCGCCGCCCGCGCGACGAGTTCCTCGGCGAGCGCCAGTTCCTCCTGGTCGAACGGCTCCGGCTTCTGCGAGCGCCAGAAGTTGGCGACCCCCATCGTCAGCTGGCCCACCCGCAACGGCACGGTGATCAGCGAGTGGATGCCGTACTCCACGACCTGCGCGGACCGTTCGAAATCCTGCGCCTGCCAGCCGGAGGCCCGGCTGAGGTCGGTCACCAGGGTCGAGGAGCCGCTGTCGATGCTGCGGGCCTGCGGCGAGGAGGCGACCAGGTCGATCCGCTCGCCCACCTTGTACAGGGGGGCGTCCTTGCGGATGCCGCTGCACGCCGTACGGCGCAGCGTGGTGACCGTGTCGGGCTCGTCGCCGTTCAGCGCCGCCGGGGCGAGGTCCACCGTGACGAAGTCCGCGAACCGGGGGACGGCCACCTCCGCCAGCTCCTCGGCGGTACGGGTCACGTCCAGCCCGGTGCCGACGCCCACTCCGGCGTCGTAGAGCAGTCGCAGGCGCTCCCGGGCGGCCTCGGCGCGGCCGGACAGGGCGCGCAGCTCGGTGGAGTCGCGGAGCGTGGCGACGCTGCCGGAGGGGCCGCCCTGCAGATCGGTGGCCCGCTGGTTGACGGCGAGCAGCCGGTCGCCGACCAGGTGCACCTCGTCGTTGGCGACGCGCCCCGAGGCCAGCAGGTCGGCCATGGGGGATTCCAGGCCCAGGGCGTGGACGTCCTGCCCCTCGGCGTCCGCGGGGAGGCCGAGCAGGCGGTGCGCCTCGTCGTTGGCGAGCAGCAGTTTCCCTCCGCCCCCGACGATGATCACGCCCTCCCGCACGGCGTGCAGCACCGCGTCGTGGTGCTCGTACATGCGGGTCATCTCGGACGGGCCGAGGCCGTGGGTCTGCCGCAGGAGCCGCTTGCTGACGAGCGCCGTGCCCGCCGTGGCCAGGGCGAGCGCCGCCGCGGCGGCGATCAGCACCAAGGGCAGCTGCTGCTCCGCGACCCCGCCCACGTTCTCGGTGGTGATCCCGGCCGAGACCAGGCCCACGACCTTTCCGTCGGGGTCCTTGACCGGTACCACGGCCTGGACGAGCGGGCCGAGGGTGCCGTTGACCTCCTCGGTGAAGGACTCGCCCTTGAGCGCGGGCTCGAGGGTGCCGACGAACTTCTTGCCGATACGGTCCGTCTTCGGATGGGTGTAGCGGATCCCGTCGGTGTTCATCACGACGATGAAGTCCACCTGGGACTGGACCCGGGCGGCCTCGGCCCTCGGCTGGAGCACCGCCGTCGGATCGTCGGCGGACAGCGCCTCCCGGGTGCCCGGCGCGTTGGCGAACGTCTCCGCCACGGCGAGCGAACGGTTGTGCGCTTCCTCGCTGCTGTCGTGCCGCACCTGCAGCACCAGGGCCACGACGGCCGACACGACCAGTACCAGCACGATCACCACCTGGAGCAGGAAGACCTGCCCGGCGACACTGCGTCCGCCCACCGCCGACCGCAGCCCCGCGAGCGGGCCCCCGCGGTGTTCCGGTTCCCGGCTCGCGCCGCCGTCGGCTCCGTGCCGTACCCGCCGGCCGCGGTCGTCCGGGCCCTGCGCGGGCCGACCCTGGAGGCGGCGGGTCGACTGAGAGCGAGATCGACCCAGGAGACGGACCATGTGCCCATGTCTACACTGCCCCGCGCCCGGAGGCGAGAGGGGGTCGCACCCGGTCACGGCCGGTGCCGTCGGCGAAGCGGCGCGGAGAGCGCTTGCTGCCGCTTTGACCATGTGTGACTTACCGCTACCTGTCAGGTTTCTGTGAATTCCCGGGACGTTTGAACACTTCGGGCTCCGGCTCCGTATGAAGCTGGGGATTTTCATGCCCGGACCCGATCACGACGTTGTAGGAGCTATCCGTGGGACGCACCACCAGGCGCAGACGCCCATCAGGAGCACGGCGCGCGACCTCGGCCGCGATCGCGCTGATCTTGGGCGGAGGCGGGCTCGTGGCCGTCAACGTCTACGCGTCGGCCACCGAGGAGGACCCGGCCGACGACACCGTCCAGCAGGTCGGTTCCGCCGCCGGCACGATCGACTGCCCGGACGTCGGCGACAAGTTGACGGAGGTGCCCGACGGGGCCCGCGCCGAGGTCGACAAGGAACTCGCCGCCCTGGACCAGCAGATAGCCGAGGCCTACCAGCGGCTGCAGAACTCCGCACAGGCCCAGCAGCAGGACGGCGGCTTCGCCGACAACGCGATCATGAATCCGCTCAAGGAGAAGCGGGCCGCGACGATCGAACGGATCGCGATCGCCATCGCCCGCGTCGGTGACCGCCCCGACGGACTGGACTCCCTGGCCGCCTGCGCGCTGCGCCCCGCCGAGAACCAGAACGGCGGAGAGCAGAACGGTGGCGACCAGAACGAGGGCGGTCAGAACGGTGGTGACCAGAACGACGGCGGTGACGGCCAGGGCGACCAGCAGGGCGGTCAGGACCAGGGCCAGCAGGGCAACGGCGGCCAGGCCGGCAACGGGCCGGTGGCCGCGGACTACGCCGACATCACGAGCGTCCAGCCGAACGCGGGCGCCGGGGACCGGCGGCAGAACGGCTCCACCGGCTCCTTCAGCACCGACTGCGGTGTGAACGCGGGCGGCCTGTTCAACTCGGACAACGTCATCGTCGCCCCCGGTGTCTCCAACGGCGCCCACCACTTCCACGACTACGTCGGCAACCAGGGCAACAGCGCGTTCGCCAGTGACGAGGACCTCGCCACGGCCGACACCAGCTGCGAGAACCAGGGCGACAGGTCCTCGTACTTCTGGCCGGTGATCCGCCTGCAGAACGGCACCGCCGAGCAGGACGCCAACTCGCCCGGCGGCGGCATCGAGGGCAACGTCGGCGAGATCGTGACGCCCAAGCAGGTCACGATGACGTTCGAGGGCAGCCCGCGCGGCGACGTCACGGAGATGCCGCGACTGCTGCGCATCATCACCGGCGACGCCAAGGCATTCGTCAACGGCACGGCCAACGCCAACGCGTCCTGGAGCTGCACCGGGTTCGAGGACCGGCAGTTGAAGGACAAGTACCCGCTCTGCCCCGCCGGCAGTGACGTGGTCCGCACGTTCAAGTTCCAGAGCTGCTGGGACGGTCGCAACATCGACAGCGCCAACCACCGCACCCACGTGGCCTTCGCCGCGGCGGACGGCAGCTGCGGCGCCGGCTTCAAGGCCATCCCGCAGCTGGTCCAGCGCATCGTCTACGACGTCGACGCCCCGAGTCTGCAGGACGGCGGGCGCACGAGCCCGCTGTTCGCCGTGGACGCCTTCCCCGAGCAGCTGCACAAGCCCGTCACCGACCACGGCGACTTCATCAACGTCTTCGACGAGGACCTGATGCGGGAGATGGTGGACTGCATCAACGACGGCCGCGAGTGCGACGCGGCCGACATCGGCGGGGGCCGGGGCGACGACGCCGGCCAGGGCGATGGTGGCGGCCAGGGCGAGGGTGACCAGGGCAACGGCGGCGGCCAGGGTGGCGGTGGCGACCAGGGTGGCGACAACGACCAGGACCAGGGGCAGGACCAGTCCGGCAACGATCAGGACCAGGGGCAGGAGAAGCCGGGCGGCGACCAGGACCAGGACGAGAACCCTGCCGAGCCGACCAAGTCCGCGCAGGCTCCCGGCGCCGGGGACGACCGGGCGAACCAGGGCGACGACAAGGAGCCCCAGGTCCTCGGCTCGCTGAAGGCGACCCAGCGAGGCAACCCCGGCGCCGACAAGGGCGCCGACAAGGGCGAGGGCGGCGATGACGACTCCGGCGCGATCGTGGCCCCCGCGCAGACGACGCCCGCCGCCAACGCCCCCTCGCCCGCCGGTCAGTCCGGATCGCAGGGGTCGCAGTCGGCGACGGGCGACCTCGCCGAGACCGGGGCGCAGCTGTGGCCGGCGATGATCGGCGGCGTGGCCGTGCTCGCCGGAATCGTCCTGCTCCGCCGGGTCCGGCGCGGGAACTACTGACCCGCGCGATACGGGCCGGAGGGATCCCCATGCTCCGCCGGCCTTGTTCATTTGGACGGGATTCGATCCTGTACCGAACGACCCGGGGCGGAGCATGGCGGAGGTCGGGGCACGACGGCTGCCGCCGGGTGATGTCGCGGCGGCAGCCGTCGTGTTCGTGGCGATGGTGGCCGTCCGGCTGGGTGCCAGAAGCGGCACCGACGCCTCCCCGGCCGTGGCGGTCGCGCTCGCCGCGGTGATCGCCGGAGCCTGGCGTTCCGGCGCCGCGCCCCGCCGGCCGGGTTCGCGGTGGGCACGGCCGGGCTCGCCGTCGAGGCCCTGTGGGCCGGCCCCGGGTCCGCTGACCCCGGCCGGCGGGGCGCGGCGCCGTCCACTCGCTGGGCCTGTGCGCGAGCCCCCGCCGGGCCGCGCCCGGCGCGCTGCTCGTCCCGCCCGGTGTGCTGGCGTACTTCGCCCCGAAGGACCTCGCCCTGCTCGCGATCCTGGGGGACACGGGCCGCCTCGGGCCCCGGCGAGCGGCGGCCGTCCTGGCCGTGGCGGCCCTCGGCTACACCGCTGCCTTCGCGGCGGTCACCGCCACCGCCCACACCGGCCGCGCCCCGTACGACCCGACCGTCCCCCTCGGGATCCTGCTTGCGGCAGGCGTCCTCACCACGGCAGCGGCGGTGGCCGTCCTCCTCGCGCACGCGGCCTCCGCCGGCCCCGCTCCGGACGCGGCGCATACCCCGCTCGCCGAGCGAACCGGGCGGTGACCTCCGCGCGTCAACAGGTTGTGGGGTCCGTGTCCTCGCGCATCGACGGGCGGTGCGCGCGACCCCGCGGAGCACCACTCGGGCGGTGGTCACGAATGGAAATCGATCTCCGCCGGTGCCCGGGAAACGCCTGTCGCGGCATCGAGTTTCGGCCGTACACTGACAATTCGTAAGCATGCGGGTGGACTTGACGGGGGGATCCGAGATGTCCGGGGATCAGTACGGGGCAAGAGACCAGGACGGCTGGAGCCACAGCTACGTCGTGCCGCCCGTACCGCCCATGCCACCGGGGCCGCCGCCCGGCCCGGCGGACGCCTGGCGGGCCGTCGGTGTGGGCCTGCTGAACCTCAGCGGACTCGGCCTCGGCTACGCCCTGATCCGCCGCCCGCTCCTGACGCTGGTGTGCTGGGTGGCCACCGGTCTCCTGATCTTCACGGTGCTGCCGGCCGACCCCGACGGCGTCTCGGGCGCGACCCTCGCCGTCTACGGTCTGTTCCTCCTCCTCGCCGCCGCCCACGGTGCCTTCCTGGGCCTGCGCACCCGCCTGGTGTGGCCCGCGCAGTCCCCGCTCGCCATCGTGCTCGGCGTCCTCCTCCTCGGCGTACCGGTCGCGGGCGGTCTGCTGTACGAGACCGCGCGCAAGGAAGCCGTCGAGGAGATGCTCCTGGAGCGGCTGGAGAAGGCCGACGACCTCGTGGACAAGGCTTCCGGGGAGTCCTTCTCCACCACCCAGTCCGAGTTCCGCCGGGCTCTGACCGCCTACGACGACCTCAGTACCGACCACCCCGACTCCCGGGCGGCCGAGAAGGTCCCGGACCGGCTGAAGACCTTCTACACGACGGTCGGCGCCCCGTACGCGAAGCAGGAGTACTGCGACGCGGTCGCTCCCCTCGCATACCTGCGCACGGTCCCGCAGACCGTGAGCAAGCGCGACCTCGGCTCGCTGGCCGACTGGCCCGACGACCGGCTCGCCACCTCGCTGTACGAGTGCGCCTCCGCCGGCCTCGCGGCCGACACCGCGGGCTGGCAGGACCAGTTCAGCGACCTTCTGACCACGTTCCCCGACTCGGACCAGGCCGCGAAGGTCGAGCCCGACGTGAAGCGGGCCGTCGACAAGGCGGTCAAGGCCGTCGGCGGCGACGACCCGTGCACCGCCGTGGACCGGCTGAAGACGCTCGGCTCCCAGGTCAAGGCCCTGCCGGGGGACAAGGCCGGGGTGGCCGACGCCCTGGCCGCCGACGCCGGACGGGCCGAGGACTCCGCGTCCACCGGCGTCTACACCTGCGGCGTCGACCAGTACCGGGACGGGGACTTCGCCGAGGCGGTCACCTCGATGAACGACTTCGTCGACGCCCACAAGAAGCACAAGAACGCGCCGCGCGCCAAGAAGATCGCTATCGCTGCGGAGATCGCGCAGGAGGTCCCGGCGGCGGGCAAGAAGCTGCCCACGACGCGTTCCGGCGGCAGCATCTCCGTCACGGTCAAGAACGACAGCCCCGACGAGATCCAGGTCATGTACACCGGCCCGGTGACCGGTACCTTCACGCTCAAGGGCTGCGGCACCTGCTCCAGCTACGACTGGAGCAGCACACTCGCCAGCGGCTTCAAGCCGTGCAGCGGCAACGACAAGTACCCGCAGCGCACGATCAGCCTGCCGGTCGGCACCACGTACTTCCTGCACAAGCCGAAGGGCGACAACGCCTCCAGCGCCGCCTCCGACACCGCCAAGCTCCAGTCGGGCTACATCTACACGGAATGCGCCTACGTGACCTCGGGCTTCGGCCTGGACTCCTGACGAGCGGCCGGTCACGGTGACCGTACGGGGCGGCCGGGGCGACTCAGCCCCCGCCGCCCTCCACCCACCGGGCGACGTCGTCGAGGTCCTTCGCGACCGCCCTGCGCACGGCGCGGGCGCCCACGGGCCCCATGACCCGGGCGAGCAGCCCCGCGACGGCACCGGTCGGCTCGGCCGAGAACGTCAGCAGGATCGTCGTCGACTCCGGCCCGTCGGCCCGCAGCAGCCACTGCGAGACATAGCGGGAGCCGTGCGACTCGGCCTCCACCACATAGCGCTCGGGCGGCTCGCTGACGGTCACCCACATCTCCTCGGTGGCGTCCTTGCCGAACATGCGCCGGGTCTCCCGCCATCGCGTGCCCACCCCGAAGACCCCGTCCGTCAGGACCTCGACCCGCGTGACACCGCTCAGCATCCGATCCATCCGGCGCAGGTCGGTCAGGGCCTCCCACACCCGTCCCTGGGAAGCGCCGACCCGCCGCTCGACTACGACACTCCTGCTGGTCATGGATCCCATGAAAGCACCGGGCGGCGGCCTCCGCCCCATGACGCCCCCGCCCCGGTCCGGCCGTCGGGTTGCGTAGGAGAGGTGCGTAGTTCTACGGACGACCGCGCGGGCGGCGTTCTGCGAGGCTTGGATCTTCAGGCGCGGCCGACGCTCCGGGGACCCGTCCACCACGACACGAGGAGAAGCCGATGACCGACCGCCCCGAGGGTGCGCCGGCGCAGCCCCAGCCGCAGGACCAGCCGTCCGCGTCCCCGGCCTGGCCGCCGCCGGGACAGCCCGACCCCCGGAGCCAGCCGCCGGGGCCGACTCCCGTCCCGACACCGACGCAGGCGGAGACGCCGGTCCAGGCGCAGCCGCCCACCCAGGCGGCAGCCCCGAGCGCCTACCCCTACCCGAATCCCCAGTCACCGGCGGGCTACGGGCCGCCGGTCGCGCAGGTGCCCGCCCAGGCGTCCGCGTACGGCCCGCCCCCCCGCGGAAATACCCCGGGCCGCAACCCGCCCCCCGGGGCGCCGCCCCCGACGGGCGC
>NZ_JBHVDD010000070.1:0-55730 GCF_042802995.1 Streptomyces sp. NPDC057438 | reverse complement strand
CCCCCGGTCGTACACCGGGGGTACGGCCCTCGGCCGTTCGGGAACAACCGCCTCAGACGGCGATCGCGACCTCCGCCAGGCCGCCCTGCTCGGCGACGACGGTACGGTCGGCGGTGCCGCCGGGGACGAGCGCGCGGACGGTCCAGGTGCCCTCGGCCGCGTAGAAGCGGAACTGGCCCGTCGCGGAGGTCGGGACCTCGGCGGTGAACTCGCCGGTCGAGTCCAGCAGCCGGACGTAGCCGACCACCGGCTCGCCGTCGCGGGTCACCTGGCCCTGGATCGTGGTCTCACCGGGCTTGATCGTCGAGGCGTCCGGGCCGCCGGCCTTCGCTCCACACATGTCTTTCTCCAAAGAGGTCTGACCGGAGGGGAAGGCCGGTCGGGATGAACGGGATGTTCGCTTGCTACGGGTACCGCTGGGCGGGGCCGGGTCCTACTTGTTGGCGCCGAGCTCGATCGGGACGCCGACGAGGCTGCCGTACTCGGTCCAGGAGCCGTCGTAGTTCTTGACGTTCTCCACGCCGAGCAGCTCGTGCAGGACGAACCAGGTCAGCGCGGAGCGCTCGCCGATGCGGCAGTAGGCGATGGTGTCCTTCGCCAGGTCCACCTGCTCGTCGGCGTACAGCTCCTTGAGGTCGTCGTCCGACTTGAAGGTGCCGTCGTCGTTGGCGTTCTTCGACCACGGGATGTTGCGGGCGCTGGGCACGTGGCCCGGACGCTGCGACTGCTCCTGCGGCAGGTGCGCGGGGGCGAGCAGCTTGCCGCTGAACTCGTCGGGCGAGCGCACGTCGACCAGGTTCTGGCTGCCGATCGCGGCGACGACGTCGTCACGGAAGGCGCGGATCGCGGTGTTCTGCGGCTTGGCCTTGTACGTGGTGGCGGGGCGCACCGGCACCTCGTCGACCAGCTCGCGGGCGTCCAGCTCCCACTTCTTGCGGCCACCGTCGAGCAGCTTGACGTTCTCGTGGCCGTACAGCTTGAAGTACCAGTAGGCGTACGAGGCGAACCAGTTGTTGTTGCCGCCGTAGAGGACGACGAGGGTGTCGTTGCCGATGCCCTTCTCCGACAGGAGCTTCTCGAAGCCCTCCTGGTCGACGAAGTCACGGCGTACCGGGTCCTGGAGGTCCTTCGTCCAGTCGATCCGGATGGCGTTCTTGATGTGGTTCTTCTCGTACGCGGTCGTGTCCTCGTCGACCTCGACGATGGCGATGTTCGGGTCGTCGAGGTTGGCCTCGACCCAGTCGGCGTCTACCAGGACGTCGCTGCGGCTCATGCTCTTTCTCCTCCGGGGCAGTTACGGCGGGGTGCGGGTGCCTCCGGCGGTTCGGCCGGCGGCGCGCAGGGATGGGCCCTGGCTCGAACAGGGCAGGCATCGGGGGACGCGACGGCAGGACTCCGCCGCTCGCTCAGAAAGTGCGACAGAGCATGGCGGCGACGCGGCACAGGTCTACTGCCCGCCGCTTCGTGAGATCCGCCTGTCGCTTCATGAGTGTCGATCGTAGGGACGGACAGGCGGACGTGTCACCGGCGTGTCGGATATTGAGACGCGATCGTCCGCAATGTGGGACCAGAGGGGCGTACGCGCTGCGGGCGCGGCAATTCGCGAGGGGTGTAGCGGTCGTCACAGCTCCCCTGCGGACATGACCGTCTCGCCCCTCGGACAGCGCAGGTCCCGTCCGTCGCGCGTCGACCGCCGTTCGCCGGATCCCGCCCCCGTACTACCCGGCGAGCCTGACGTTCGAACCCCGGACCGTGATGTCCACGCCGTCCGACGCGGCCTCGACCTTGTCGAGCTTGATGCCGCCGGGGAGGCCGTCGATCTTCTGCTCGAAGTCGGTGATCGAACGGACCTGGCCCTCCGCGGCCTCGACGACGAGGTTCGGCAGGTTGTCGGCGTGCACCTTCACGGTGTCGCCGTCCACGGTGACCGTACTGAGGACCGGGTAGGTCGTCGACCTGCCCAGGAAGGTGACCTTGATGTCGACCTTCACCTTGCCCTTGCCGCCGTCGGAGAGGCCGACGACCTGGGCGGTCGCGCCGGGGAGGATCTGGGTCGGCGCGGACTTGGCGGCCTTGAGGAGTTCGTCGTACGCGATGGTCGCGGTACCGGTGGCGGTGGCGGCGGTGGCGGAGCTGTAGTCGCTGGAGAAGGCGACGCCGTGCATGTTCGCCTTCAGGTCGGCGATACGGATGCTCTCGTCGGCCTTGCCGGTGGTCGCCTCGTAGTCCTGGATGCCGACCTCGACGTCGTCGAGTTCGCCGCTCGCGACCTGGGTGAGGAACGGGAAGCCCTTGATGGAGACGTCGGGGGTGGTCGTGAGGCCCTCGCTGGTCTTCAGCTGCTCGGCAGCCTCGTCCTCGGCGAAGCCGACGGCGACGCGGTCGGCGATCACGAAGAGGCCGCCCAGGATCACGGCGACGATGACAAGTATTCGCAGTGCGCGCATGTCTCGGTGTTCCCCACGTAGTCCACTCGGCGTTCGGCCCGGCGATCGGTCCCGCGTTCGGTTCTGCTGCAACGACCTGAGTGGCCGTTCTCCGCGAGAGTAATCGGGCGGGTGTAAAGGCGAGGTGGGCCGGGTCGCCTTGTTGATCAGCTGTGACAGGGGCGGTCTGGGTGGGATGTCCTGGGTGCGTGGGCGGGTGCGGGTCCGGTGGGGCTTCTCGCGCAGTTCCCCGCGCCCCTGAAAACCAGGCCCTACGGGCCTGAAAACCCGAGCCCCGCCAGAGCGGAAAGGCCCCGAAGCCCGCACGCCCCGAAGCCCGCACGCCCCGAAGCCCGCACGCCCCGAAGCCCGCACGCCCCGAAGCAAGGGGCGGAGCCCCTGCTTTCAGCGCGGGGAACTGTGCGAGAAGCCCCACCGGGCCGCACCCGGCGACCGGCGTACGGCGCTCACCGGGCCGCACCCTTCGACGTTCGGCGACGGGGCCCGTCAGGCCAGCGCGCGGCCGAGGAGGTACACCGCCGGGGCCGCGGCCGTCAGCGGCAGGGCCACCCCCGCGGTGAAGTGGACGAAGCGCGACGGGTAGTCGTACGCGGCGACCCGGTGGCCGATCAGCGCGCAGAGGCCGGCCGCGGCACCGAGGAGCGCACCGGAGGCGCCGAGGCCCGTCGCACCGCCGACGGCGATGCCCGCGCCGGCCGCCGCCAGCAGGGCCACGACCACCGAGGCCGGCGTGGGCAGCGGCAGGGCGCGGGCCACCACGGCCACCGCCACCGCGACTCCGCCGACCGTCACCGCGTCCGCCACGGCCGCGAGATAACCGGTCGCGATGATCGACAGCGCCGCCGAGGCCACCGTCGCCATCAGGCCGTACATCCGCTCGTCCGGGTCCGCGTGGCTGCGCAGCCCGAGTACGAGGGCGAGCAGCACCCACACACCGAGCGTCCCGAGGATCGCGGCGGGCGCGTGCTCCCGCCCGGCCACGAACAGCACCGCGTCCGCCGCGAGGGCGCCCGCGAAGGCCAGCACGATGCCCTGCCGGGCCGGCCACATGCCGTTCAGCCGGAACCAGCCCGCCGCGGTCACGGCCTGGAGGATCACCAGGGGCACGGCGAGGGCGTACGCGCCGACCGCCGCCGCACCGGCCAGCAGCAGCCCCAGTACGGCCGTGAGCAGCGCCGGCTGCATCCCGGGTTCGATGATCGGCGACCGTCCCTCGGCCCGCGCCCGCTGGGCGTCGGTGACCCGGGTGTTGCCGGTGAGGGTGGGCGGCCCGTATCCGGGCTCGGGCGCCCCGGCGGGGTCGGCCGGGGGCGGCACGGGCGCCTGCGGCTGCGCCTGCTGAGGTGCATGAGGCGCATGAGGTGCATGAGGCGCCTGCTGCCCGTACGGGTCGTACTGACCCGGCTGCCCCTGCTGTCCTCCCTGGCCCGGCTGCCCGTACCGCGCGCTCGGGCCGTCCGACTGCTGGGGCAGGTACGCCGTCTCGGTCAGGTGGGCGGCGGGCGGGGTCTGGGGCTGGATCTGGGTCTCCCAGGTCTGGCCCTCCCACTGCTGGGTGTACTGCTGCGCGTGGGCGGCCTGGCTCTCGTCGTAGCCCTGCCACTCGGGCTGCGGCTGGGCCCCGTACTGCTGCGCCCGCTGGTACTCGTCGTAGCCCTGGTGGCCCTCGTACCCGTACGGCTGGTTGCTCATGATGTGGGGGTCACCCTCCTGCGAACGGCGGAAGCACCTCGACCGTGCCGCCCTCGGCCAGACGTACCGTCTCATGGGCGCGGGTGCCCACCGGGTTGCCGTCGACGAGGAACGAGCAGCGCCGCAGGACGCGGTCGAGTTCGCCGGGGTGTCGCTCGCGGGCCGCGTTCAGGGCGTCCGCGAGGGTGGCCGCGTCGTAGGGCTCCTCGGCGAGGCCGGCTGCGGACTTGGCCGCGGCCCAGTAGCGGACGGTGCCCTTTGGCATCTGCGTTCCTCTGTATTCGTCGTGACGGGGATCAGGCTACGGGGCGGGCGGCGCGGCGGGGAAACCGCGGGCGGGCGAGACCTCCGCGCCCCGGGAGCGGCACCGCTCGTGGGCATCCGCTCGCGGCGTCCTCACCCCGCCCTCCCCGATACCCATTCCCCGATCCGGGCCAGCAGTTCCCCGCTCGCCGCGTTCTCCGCGTGCCCCATCCCCCGCTCCAGCCACAACTCGCCGTTCTCGCCCGCCGCGGCCGCCAGCGTCTCGGGGTGGTCGGTCGGAAAATAGCCGTCGCTGTCCCCGTGGACCACCAGGAGCGGGGTCGGGGCGATGAGGGGCACGGACTCGACCGGGGAGAGGGGGACGGGGTCCCAGTCGCGGTGGTGGATACGGGTGCCGAAGCCGTAGCGGCCGAGCAGACGGCCCTCGGGGCGGGTGATGAGCCAGTGGACCCGGCGCATGGGGGCCGTGCCGCGGTAGTACCAGCGGGCGGGGGCGCTGACGGAGACCACCGCGTCGGGGCCGTCGGGCAGGGCCGCGTGGCGCAGGACGACCGAGCCGCCCATGGAGAACCCGACCGTGGCGACGCGCCCGTGCCCGAGGTCGCGCGCCCAGCGGACCACCGCCGCGAGATCGAGCACCTCGCGGTCGCCGACCGTGGAGCGGCCGCCGGACCGTCCGTGGCCCCGGAAGGAGAAGGTGACGACGGACCCGTACCGCGTGAGCGCCTGCGCCACCCTTCGAACATGTGGGCGGTCGGCGTTCCCTGTGAATCCGTGTGCGACGACGAACGCGAAATGGCCGGAGAGAGAAGTTCCGGTGTCGGCCGAGCCTTTGTATACAAGGGCTTTCGGATCGTATACGGCCTCGATATTCACACCGTCGTCAGTGCGCAGAAACCTGCGCAAAGGGGTTCGGGGCGGCCCCGAACTCGTTCGACCGGCCGTCTCAGAGTTCGGAATGTCGGAAGATCGCGTCACATGGCCTGCCGGACCAGCACTCATGTGGGCTATTCTGCTGGACAGAGGACTCGGGCAATGTTGCCCCCGGGTCCTTTTGTGCTTTCGGAAGCGTTGTATACGAGCGGGAAACGCCAGGTGACCGCAGGTGTACGGGCCCCGGGATCGCAGAGCAGAACACTGATCGGCGCCGCATTCCGGATCGCGGTGACGCCCAGTGCCACACACGTCCTCGCAGGGACCGAGGAGGAACCGACGTATGAGTTCTCTGCTGCTCCTGACCAATGCCCTCCAGCCTTCCACGGAGGTGCTTCCGGCCCTGGGCCTGCTGCTGCACAACGTGCGCGTGGCCCCGGCGGAAGGCCCCGCGCTCGTCGACACCCCCGGTGCGGACGTCATCCTGATCGACGGCCGCCGTGACCTCCCGCAGGTCCGCAGCCTGTGTCAGCTGCTCCGCTCCACGGGCCCCGGCTGCCCCCTCATCCTCGTCGTGACCGAGGGCGGCCTCGCCGCCGTCACCGCCGACTGGGGCATCGACGACGTCCTCCTCGACACCGCCGGCCCCGCCGAGGTGGAGGCCCGGCTGCGGCTGGCCATGGGCAGGCAGCAGATCGTCAACGACGACTCCCCCATGGAGATCCGCAACGGCGACCTCTCGGTGGACGAGGCGACCTACAGCGCCAAGCTCAAGGGCCGCGTCCTCGACCTCACGTTCAAGGAGTTCGAGCTCCTCAAGTACCTCGCCCAGCACCCGGGCCGCGTCTTCACCCGCGCCCAGCTGCTCCAGGAGGTCTGGGGCTACGACTACTTCGGCGGCACCCGGACGGTCGACGTCCACGTACGACGGCTGCGCGCCAAACTCGGCCCCGAGCACGAGTCGCTGATCGGGACGGTCCGGAACGTCGGTTATCGATTCGTTACGCCCGAGAAGGCGGAGCGCGCCGGTGACGAGGCCAAGAGCAGGGCCGCCTCCTCAAAGGCGGCGGATGCGGACGAGACGGCGCCTCTGGAGGCCGTCGAGATCGCGGCCGAGGCGTAGGGGCGGTGCCGCCGGGCGTCGTACGCGCTGGTAACCCATCGGTGTGCCGGCGTACGCCCTGCCCAGCGGCGATCCATCCGCGTAGACTCCGCGCGTGGCCAAGGTGACTCGGGATGACGTGGCACGACTGGCGGGTACATCGACCGCCGTCGTGAGCTACGTCATCAACAACGGACCCCGGCCGGTCGCCCCGGCCACGCGCGAGCGTGTCCTCGCCGCGATCAAGGAACTGTCCTACCGGCCGGACCGCGTCGCTCAGGCGATGGCCTCCCGGCGCACGGACCTCATAGGCATGATCGTGCCGGACGCGCGCCAGCCCTTCTTCGGCGAGATGACCCACGCCGTGGAGCAGGCCGCCGCCGAGCGCGGGAAGATGGTGCTCGTCGGCAACACCGACTACGTCGCCGAGCGCGAGGTCCACTATCTGCGGGCGTTCCTCGGGATGCGGGTCTCCGGACTGATCCTCGTCAGCCATGCCCTCAACGACAACGCGGCCGCCGAGATAGAGGCGTGGGACGCGCGGGTCGTGCTGCTGCACGAACGGCCCGAGGCGATCGACGACGTGGCCGTCGTGACCGACGACATCGGCGGGGCCAAGCTCGCCGTCGAGCACCTCCTCTCGCACGGGTACGCGTACGTCGCCTGTCTGGGCGGCATCGCCGAGACCCCGCTCGTCGGCGACCCCGTCTCCGACCACGTCGAGGGCTGGCGGCGCGCGATGGACGAGGCCGGGATCCCCACCGAGGGCCGTCTCTTCCAGGCCCCCTACAACCGGTACGACGCCTACCAGGTGGCGCTCGGGCTGCTGGCGGGCCCGGACCGGCCGCCGGCGATCTTCTGCTCCACCGACGACCAGGCGATCGGTGTGCTGCGGGCCGCGCGCGAGCTGCGCATCGAGGTGCCGAGCGAGTTGGCCGTCGTCGGGTTCGACGACGTCAAGGAGGCGGCGCTGACCGATCCGCCGCTGACGACGATCGCGACGGACCGTACGGGGATGGCACGGGCGGCCGTGGACCTGGTGCTGGACGACGGCATCCGGGTGGCTGGGTCCCGGCGCGAGCGGGTGAAGCTGTTCCCGTCGACGCTGGTGGCCCGGCGGTCGTGCGGGTGCGCGTAGCCCTGCGGGGCGTGGAGCCGGCCGACCGCTGAACCTGCGTAGGTCACGGCTCCTCGCGCGGCGATTCCTTGCTTTCCCATGCCTGTCGGGCGCGGCGCCTTTATATGGGGCGAACGAGCTTCTGGTTCGGTTCTCAGGGAGCACTCAGGAACGTCTCATGGTCGGGCGGCAGTCTCTGAGTCATGACCGAGAGCTTCCGCCGCAGCGGCGAGTACGAGAACCCCTACCAGGGTCAGCAGCAGCACTCCGGGTACGCCCAGGGCGAGACCCCGCGGCAGCCCGCGTACCTCCAGCAGCAGCCCGCCTCCGCCCCGGGGAATCCGGCGAACCCGGGGATTCCGGGTCACCCGGTGAACCCCGAGTGGCCGCCTCCGCCGGCGTACGAGCCGGCCTCGGCGACGGCGTCGGCGGGGACGGGAGCATCGGCGGGGACGGCGACGGCGCCCGCGTCGAGAAGGCGGAGCCGGGGCCCGATCGCGCTGGTGGCGGCCGTGGCGTTCGTCGCGGCGGCGATCGGCGGCGGTACGGCGTACGGCATCCAGGAGCTGACCGGCACGAGCGGCGTGGCCTCCAGCTCCACCAGCACGAGTGTGGTGCCGACCAGTCAGAAGGGCACCGTCGCCGGGGTCGCCTCGGCGGTCAGCCCGAGCATCGTGGAGATCAACGCCAGCTCGAACGCGGGTGAGTCCACCGGTTCCGGTGTGATCATCACCAGCGACGGCGAGATCGTCACCAACAACCACGTCATCGCCGGTGCCTCCCAGATCAAGGTGTCGACGAGCAGCGGCAAGACCTACACGGCCGAGGTCGTGGGCACGGACAGCAAGAAGGACCTCGCCCTCATCAAGCTGCGGAACGCCTCCGGGCTGAAGACCGCCACGCTCGGCGACTCCGCCGGCGTCAAGGTCGGCGACCAGGTCGTGGCGATCGGCTCACCCGAGGGCCTGACCGGCACGGTCACCAGCGGCATCGTCTCCGCCCTCGACCGTGACGTGACGGTCTCGACGGACGAGAGCCAGGGCCAGCAACAGCAGGGCGGGGGCGGCGGGCAGTGGCCGTTCGAGTTCGGCGGCCGGCAGTTCAACGGCGACACGGGCTCGTCGACGACGACGTACAAGGCGCTCCAGACGGACGCCTCGCTGAACCCCGGCAACTCCGGCGGCGCCCTCATCGACATGAACGGCAACATCATCGGCATCAACTCCGCCATGTACTCCGCCGCCGACGCCTCCTCGTCCAGCGCGGGCAGCGTGGGTCTCGGCTTCGCGATCCCGGTCAACACGGTCAAGGCCGACCTGAGCACGCTACGGGCGGGCGGCTCGGACTGAGGTCCGCACTGCTTCCGACCAGGCCCGTGCAGTCCCATCCAGCCCGTGCAGTCCAAGGAGTTCGACATGATCACGCAGATCTCGCACGACGTGGAGACCGCCGGTGACCCGGCCGGGGTGGGCCTCGCCCTCGCGGTGGCGGCCGAGCTGCACCCGGCGGTGACGAGGGCCCCCGAGGTGGCGTCCGCCGTCGCCGCCCCGGCCCGCCGCGCCACGGCCGG
This sequence comes from Streptomyces sp. NPDC057438, assembly GCF_042802995.1. Taxonomy (NCBI): domain Bacteria; kingdom Bacillati; phylum Actinomycetota; class Actinomycetes; order Kitasatosporales; family Streptomycetaceae; genus Streptomyces; species Streptomyces sp. NPDC057438. Next base: position 46,665 of record NZ_JBHVDD010000070.1, on the reverse strand, counting down.
CCGGCCCCGCCGCCGCACGGTCCGCGGCTGATCCGAACGACAGGCCCTGGGTGACGTGCAAGGCTGACCCCGGCCCCGCGTACCCCACCCCACACGAGGAACGAAACCACATGAGCCCCGCCGAAGGTGCCCCCGAACCCCAGCGCATCCTCATCGTCGACGACGAGCCGGCGGTGCGCGACGCGCTCAGGCGCAGCCTCGCCTTCGAGGGCTACGGCACCGAGGTCGCCGTCGACGGCGCGGACGCGCTGGAGAAGGCGACCGCGTACCGGCCGGACCTGGTGATCCTCGACGTCCAGATGCCGCGGATGGACGGGCTGACCGCGGCCCGCCGCATCCGCGGCGCCGGCGACACGACCCCGATCCTGATGCTCACGGCCCGCGACACGGTCGGCGACCGCGTCACCGGCCTCGACGCCGGCGCGGACGACTACCTGGTCAAGCCGTTCGAACTGGACGAACTCTTCGCCCGGGTGCGGGCGTTGCTGCGCCGCAGCACCTACGCGGCCGCCCGCGGCGGCACCGCCGAGCCGGACGAGGCGCTCACCTTCGCTGACCTGCGGATGGACCTGGCGACGCGCGAGGTCACGCGGGGGGCCCGCCCGGTGGAGCTGACCCGTACGGAGTTCACGCTGCTGGAGATGTTCATGGCGCACCCGCGCCAGGTCCTCACGCGGGAGCAGATCCTGAAGGCGGTCTGGGGCTTCGACTTCGAACCGTCCTCCAACTCCCTGGACGTGTACGTCATGTACCTGCGCCGCAAGACCGAGGCGGGCGGCGAGCCACGGCTCGTGCACACGGTGCGGGGTGTCGGGTACGTCCTGCGGCAGGGCGGCGCGGAGTGAGGAAGCTCCTGGGCCGCTACCGGTCCCTGCCGATCAGGGCCCGGCTGGCGATGCTGGTCGCGGCGGCGGTGGCGTTCGCGGTGGCGGCGGTATCGGTGACGTGCTGGTTCATCGTGCAGGGGAAGCTGTACGACCAGCTCAACGATGATCTGAAGAAGTCCATGGGCATGATGCGGAACACAGCCGCACAGGCGGTCAATTCCTGCACGCAGGTCCCGGCGAAGAACGACGGCCGCCAGGGCCCCCAGAACGCCTACTTCCAGGTGATCCTGGAAGACGGAACGCCCTGTGTGCTGCCCTTCTCCGCAGGCTTGGTGAACGTCAGCGCGGGCGACGAGGAGATCGTCAGCGGCACGGATCGCGGTCTCGCCCTCTTCCGCAACGGCACCGACTCGGAAGGCGCCGACGTAAGGATCATGACCGAGCCGGTGACGCTCACCGATCGGACCACCGGGGAGACGTCCAACGCGGCGATCGTCGTCGCGCTCCCGCTCAAGGGCACCCAGTCCACCCTCAACGACCTCGCCCTCATCCTCCTCCTCGTCTCCGGCATCGGGGTCGTCGGAGCCGGAGCGGCCGGTCTGGCCGTGGCGCGTGCGGGTCTCCGGCCGGTCGACAAGCTCACCGAGGCCGTCGAGCACGTGGCGCGCACCGAGGACCTGAGCATCCGTATCCCCGTGGAGGAGCAGAGCGAGGACGAGGTCGCCCGTCTCTCCCGCTCCTTCAACTCGATGACGAGCGCCCTCGCCAGCTCCCGTGAACTGCAGCAGCAGCTGATCGCCGACGCCGGCCACGAACTCCGTACGCCCCTCACGTCGCTCCGGACCAACATCGAACTCCTCACCCGCAGCGAGGAGACGGGCCGCCCCATCCCGGCGGACGACCGCAAGGCCCTGCTCGCCTCGGTGAAGGCCCAGATGACCGAACTGGCCGCGCTCATAGGCGACCTCCAGGAGCTGTCCCGCTCGGAGTCGGGCCACCAGGGCGGCCGGCACCTCCAGGTGGTCGACTTCCAGGAGACCGTGGAGGCGGCCCTGCGCCGGGCCCGGCTGCGCGGCCCCGAGCTGACGATCACGGCGGACCTACAGCCCTGGTACGTCCGCTCCGAGCCGTCCGCGCTGGAGCGGGCCATCGTCAACATCCTCGACAACGCGGTGAAGTTCAGCCCCGAGGGCGGCTCGATCGAGGTCTCCCTCGACGGGGGTGTCCTCCTGGTCCGCGACCACGGCCCCGGCATCCCCGCCGACGAACTCCCCCACGTCTTCGACCGCTTCTGGCGCTCCCCCAGCGCGCGGGCCCTGTCGGGTTCGGGGCTGGGCCTGTCCATCGTGGCCCGCACGGTGGAACAGGCGGGCGGCGAGGTGTCCCTGTCCCGGGCCGAGGGCGGCGGCACCCTGGCGACGGTCCGGCTGCCGGGCGCGGCGACTCCGCCGCCGGGGGAGGCGGCGGGGGTGTGAGTGAGGGTGCGGGCCGGGTGCTCGGGCTCAGTACTACCCGAGCATTCCGGGGGAGTCGATGTCGACCGTGACCACGCCAAGGGGATAGGCCTGTTCGCGGTCGGTGAGCAGGATCGACATCCCCGTGAATTCCGGGCGCGGCAACGCGCAGTAAAGGGCGTGGCAGGTGTCCGGACCGCCGTAGCCGTCCCGGACCATGCCGCCCACGGTGATGGAGGCCGCGGTGCCCAGGTCGTCGACGACGATCGAGGAGAACCCGAGCACTCGCCGACCCGCGTCCGCGTCCTCCGACTCCGCCTGCATGAGGCAGAGGGCCGGGATGCGCAGGAGATCGCCGGGGGTTCGCGCCATGGTGCCGGCGAGAAGGTTCAGTGTCCAAGCAGGCCCGTGATCATCTCGCTCAGGTGGCCAAGGAACGAGGTATGACCCTCGGCCAGCTCATCGAGCGGCTGGCCAAGGAGCAGCCGACGGCGGAGCAGATCGCGGAGCGGGTCGCGGCTGATCGCAAGGTGGTCCGGGAGGTGATCGGGGTCGACATCAGTGACGAGGAGTTCGACCGGGCTCCCGACGTACTGGGCAACATCCAGAGGATCGCCGCGGAGAAGGCCCGCACTGCGCGAGGCATGGCCACGTGATCATTCTGGACACGGGGGCCGTTCGCGCTCTGGCCGCCGGCCGGTTCCGCCATGGCGCCACCATAGCCACACCACGGCCGACATGGCTCTCATCCCAGCCCGCATGCACCCGAAGGTGCTCAGTCAGCCGCGACGCCCTCGACGAAGGCGGACCAGGCCCCGGCGGTGAACAGGAGCGGGCGGCGGTCCGGGGCCTTGCTGTCCCGGACGGGGACTATTCCGGGGATCTCGTCGGTGACTTCGAGGCAGTTCGTCTGACCGCCATCGCTGTAGGACGACTTGCGCCAGCCAGCGACACTGAGGTCGGGGGTTCCGTTCATGATCTGGACTCCTCCAAAAGGCCCTTGATGAACGCCGTCGACTGCTCCGGAGTCAGTGCCGCGTCCCGGACGAGATCGTAGGACAAGCGGAAGGACAGAACCCTGTCCGGATCGTCGATCAGCTCGCCGATCCCGTTGCCCTCGACGTAGGCGACGGGCTCACCCACTCGCTGCCACAGCAGCGTGAGGTGGCTGTTCATGACATCGTGCACGCCCGCCGCATAGGGCAGCACCTGCAGAGCTACGGAGGGCAGTTCGGCAGCCTCCACCAGCCGGGACAGCTGATCCGCCCACACCTGCGCATCGGGAACAGGCCGCCGCACGGCCCCTTCATCCAGGATGACGCGGATGCTGGGCGCCGGTTCGCGGTACAGCAACTCCTGCCGTCCCATGCGCGCCGCCACCTGTTCCTCGATCTCCTCACTGTTGCCTGCCGTTGTCTGGGCTCTGGACAACCCAGACAACACCGTGCGCGCGTACTCCTCCGTCTGCAACAGCCCAGGCACCGCGAGCTGGAACATCCACATGACCCGAGCCGTCGCCTCCAGCTCCATGAAGGCCTTGTACTTGTCCTTGATCACCTCCTTGCGCGCGTCCCGCCAGAGGCGAACCAGCAGGCCACCCGACCCGTAGTAGGTGTCCAGGTCCTCCATCACCGCCCGCTTGGAGAGCCTCTCCCCCTTCTCCAGTCGATAGAGATAGCTCTTGTCGTACGAGGTCTCCGACGCCAGCTGGGTCAGCGTCTTGCCCGCCTTCTCGCGCAGGAGGAGCAGGGTCCGCCCCAGCGCGACACGCCCCGACTCGTCCCGTACGTCAACCAGTTCGCCCATGTCACCCCTCACCGTTGTCTGGGGCGCCAGACAACGCCGACCCCCTTCCGCAGCGTAGGACCCAGCCGTGACGATCAGGACACGAACGGTCATCACCGCTCGTCAGGCCGACCCTGAGAAAACCCTGAGACGAAAGCTGAGGCACCGCCATGCGCGCACTCGCCGTCCGGCTCCGCGAGGCACTGCTCCGCTGGGCCGCGCCCGGGCCGCCGCCGCCCGAGGCGGAGGAGGTGCCGGAGCCCGGCCCTCCTCCCCCGCCCCACCGGCCCGACGACATCTGGCCCTTCGAGCGCTACGACACCCTCGTACGGCCCTACGTGCTCAGCGCCGAGGAGCTGTACAGCCACGACGCCTTCGGCCACCACCGCACGGAGGTCCCCGCATGAGGGACGGACTGCGTCTGCTGCCGTGGACCACCCCCGACGGCAAGCCCTGCTATCTCGACCCGGACACCGCCCACCCCGGGCCCCTCTCCCTCCTCGCGGACAGCGTGGAGGTGGCCCAACTCGGGTCGGCGGAAGAGGTGCTGGCCGGCAGCAGGGCCGTACTGGGGGACGCGGCGGCCGGGGAGCGGGCGGTGCGGTTCGCGCTGACACGGGCGGCGGAGTCGCTGGAGGACGTACTGCGGATCGCGGTCGGCAGGGGTGGCGGAACGACGTGGACGGCCCCTGGCCGGGAGAGCCGACGCCCGGACCCGGTCGCCCGTGCCTCCGACCCCGTGGATCTTGCGTGACGTGTTCGTGACACGTTTCTGAGAAGCGCCTGAGGAGGCTCTGACGCCCCTGTGAGGTCGGTCGTGTTCCCTACCGGAAGTTCTTCGAGTTCCTCGTTCCCCAGACGACCGAACCGGTGGCTGCCGACGCCGGCGTACATCAGTAGGAGCGCACAGCTATGCGAACCGCACTCAAGGTCAGGGCCTCCCTCAAGAAGGGCGCCCTCGTCGCCGCCTCCACCGCGCTGGCCGTGTCCGGCCTCCTCGCCGGCTCCGGCTCCGCGCAGGCGGCCGGCGGGCCCGGCGGCGCCACGAACATCCGGGGCGTGGACCCCGGCGACACCGACTCGATGATCGAGCGGCTCTGCAACCAGAAGACGAGCCTGACGGGCGTGTACGGCGCCCTCAACGTCCGTACCGGCCAGTTCAAGACGCAGGACGAGTACCTGCGGGACGTCGTCGGTCTGTGGGTGCCGGCCGGTGACTGGGAGATCTTCCGCGGCTGGTGCGGCAACGCGCAGGCGTCGACCTGGTCCACCACGGGCGCCGCCGTCCGCACCTCCCCCTGGATCGGCAACCGGGGCTCGAAGGACGACAAGGAGACCTTCGTCAGCAGCTACAGCACGAAGACCTTCGCCAAGAAGAGCGTCGGCGCGCAGCTCAGCTTCTCCGTCGCCAAGAGCATCTTCTCCGGCAGCGCGGGCGGCAGCTTCTCGTACGAGTGGGGCTGGGAGAAGTCGTCGAGCTTCGAGCGCCGCAGCGAGAAGACGATCCCGCCGTGCACGCAGATCGCCGTGACGTGGACGCCGTTCCAGCGCGTGGTCCGCGTCAACCCGATCTTCTACGTCGAGGACTACTCCTGGAACAAGGGCAACGGCGAGAAGACCGTGCACACCTGGCGCAACCGCTCCTACCGCACGATCTACTCGTACGGCTACTACATCGACGGCACCTCCGACAAGCTCCTGCCCAACGGCCAGCCCGACGGCCGCGAGGACAAGTGGGAGCAGAAGCTGGACCCGAAGACCTGCGCCAAGTGAGGCTCCGGGTGAGGCTCAGGCCCACCCGCACGCCTCGCCGGTGACACGAAAGGTTCCCCGCGCCCCAGGAGGGCGCGGGGAACCTTTCGTGGTGAGCGGCCCGCGGAACGGGTGGCTACTTGATGATCGTGATCCGGTCGGCGGCCGGGGGCGCGATCGGGCTGCCCGCCGAGGAGTTGGCCAGCAGGTACTGCTCCAGCGCGGTGAGGTCGTCCGCGCCGACCAGGTCGTTGGTGCCCTGGCCCAGCGTCGGGTAGCCGTCGCCGCCGCCCGCGAGGAAGCTGTTGGTGGCGACGCGGTAGGTCGCGTCCGGGTCGATGGCGGCACCGTTGAGCTTGATGGTGCTGACGACGACGCGGTCGGCGCCGGTCTTCGTGAGGTCGAGCGTGTACGTCAGACCGGACGACGGCAGCAGCACCTTCGGCGCGGCGGTGTTGGAACCGCTCACCTGCTCCTTGAGGACCTGGATGATCTGGGAGCCCTTGAAGTCCTGCAGGTTGACCGTGTTGGAGAACGGCTGGACGGTGAAGCCCTCGGCGTAGGTGACCACGCCGTCGCCCTCGGTGCCCTTGGCCGCGTAGGTGAGCGGCGCGCGCACACCACCGGGGTTCATCAGCGCGAGGTCGACCTCCGGGTCCAGCGTCTTGCCGTACCAGTACTGCGCGTCGGCGATGAGGTCACCCATCGGGGTCTCCGTGCCGACGTTGGGCACATCGGCGGATATGTAGCCGATGGTGCGGTTGCCGATGGGGGCGGCGAGGGTGTTCCACCTGCTGATGAGGGCCGTCATGTCGGCGGCCTTCGGAACGGTCCGGGTGACCACGTGGTTCGCGGACTTCACGGCCGTACGGGCGATGTCGCCGGTCTCACGGTCGTACGTCAGCGTCGTGTCGGTGTAGAGACGGCCGAAGGACGCGGCCGAGGTGACCATGCGCGGCTTGCCCGCCGGGTCGTTGATCGTGCAGGCGTACGCGGCGTGCGTGTGGCCGGTGACGACGGCGTCGATCTTCGGCGTGATGTTCTTGGCGATGTCGACGATCGGACCGGAGATGCCGTCACCGGCGCCGGGCGAGTCGCAGTCGTAGTTGTACGACTGCGAGGCGGGGAGACCGCCCTCGTGGATCAGCGCGACGACCGACTTGACGCCCTGGCTCTCCAGCTCCTTGGCGTACTTGTTGATCGTCTCGACCTCGTCCTTGAACTTGAGGCCCTTGACTCCCTCGGCGGAGACGACGCCCGGGGTGTCCTCCAGCGTCACACCGACGAAGCCGATCTTGACGCCGTTCTTCTTCCACACCCAGTAGGGCTTCAGGAGCGGCTTGCCGGTCTTCTCCTCGATGACGTTCGCCGCGAGGTACGGGAAGTCGGCGCCCTTGAACTTCTTGCCCTCGACGTAGCAGCCGTCGACCTTGTGGCAGCCGCCCTTCTGCAGGCGGCGCAGTTCCTTGACGCCCTCGTCGAACTCGTGGTTGCCGACGCTCGTCACATCGAGTTCGAGCCCGTTCAGCGCCTCGATGGTGGGCTCGTCGTGGAACAGGCCCGAGATCAGCGGGGAGGCGCCGACCATGTCACCGGCGGCGGCCGTGATCGAGAACTTCGCGTTGGTCTTGCGGGCCTCGCGCAGGTGCGTGGCCAGGTACTCGACACCACCGGCGTTGATCGTGGTGGTCGTACCGTCCTCGTGCAGCTCGGTCACCCGGCCCGAGGAACCGGCCGGCGGCTCCAGGTTGCCGTGCAGGTCGTTGAACGACAGCAGCTGCACGTCCTGGTAGCGCGGCTTGGTCTTGCCGGGCTTGTGCGACGGCGATTCACCGGCGCTCGCCGGCATCGCGGCGGCCAGCGCCCCGACGGTCGCCAGGCCGGCCGCGGCGGCGAGGATCCGGTTGCGGCGGCGCCGCGCTTGGGGTGTGGCTGACATGTGCCCCCCTGGATTCGTGAGAAGTAAGGAAAACGTGAGAACAGGCCCCGTCGGCCCGAAGCGTAGGGTCAACGCGCGTAGCGCGACAGGGGGTTCATGGTTACGACCTGGTTGCCTTCGGGGAGGACTACCAACGAAACGGCACGTATGGGGGCACCGGATTGCCGCCTGCGCGACTCCCCGGCAGGGCGCGTTCCGCCACATTCAAGCCGCGGCGGCGCGACAACGGGAAGCGACCGGGTCCGGGGACACCCCGCCGGGCCACCCCGCGGTTAACCTCGAATCCATGACCAGCGACGACACCGCCCGGCCCGGCTCAGCCGCCCGCAGCATCGAGACCCGCCCGGACCTGACCGCCGCCCAGAAGGACGCCGTACTCGCGCTGCTGGACGAGGCCGCCCAGGTGGACGGCCAGCAGGCGGTCTCCGAGCAGGGCCGCCTCCAGCTCCGCGGCGGCCCCCGGGAAGGCGTACGCCACCTCCTCCTCAGCGTCGGCGAGGACCTGGTCGGATACGCCCAGCTGGAGGACAACGACCCCGTCGAGGCGCCCGCCGCCGAACTGGTCGTCCACCCCTCCCACCGGGGCCACGGCCACGGCCGGGCCCTCGGCTCCGCCCTGCTCGCCGAGTCCGGCAAGCGCCTGCGCGTCTGGGCGCACGGCGGCCACTCCGCCGCCCGCCACCTCGCCCAGGTCCTCGGCCTCACCCTCTTCCGCGAACTGCGCCAGATGCGCCGCTCCCTGACCGATTTCGACCCCGCCGAGCCGGTCCTGCCCGAAGGGGTCACCGTCCGCACCTTCGTCCCCGGCGAGGACGACGGGGCCTGGCTCGCCGCCAACGCGGAGGCCTTCGCCCACCACCCCGAACAGGGCTCCCTCACCCAGCGCGACCTCGACGACCGCAAGGCAGAACCCTGGTTCGACCCGGCGGGGTTCTTCCTGGCCTTCCGGGGGGAGGAACTGGCCGGCTTCCACTGGACGAAGGCGCACGCCGCCGAACAGCTCGGCGAGGTCTACGTGGTCGGCGTGCGCCCCGGCGCCCAGGGCGGCGGCCTCGGCAAGGCCCTGACCACGATCGGCCTGCGCCACCTCGCCGCCCAGGGCCTGCCCACCGCGATGCTCTACGTCGACGCCGACAACAAGGCGGCGGTGACCGTGTACGAGCGCCTGGGCTTCGTGACGTACGAGACGGACCTGATGTACCGCAGCGAGACCTGAGGTACCGCGGCGAACCCTGACGTACCCGGAGTTTTCCCCAGGCAGGGGGCGGTGTTGTTGACACCGCCCCCTCTCTTGCACCACCCTTTCACTACTCAATTAGTGAAAGGGTGGTTGTCGAGTGGTCGAGTACCGCATCGACCGGCGCAGCGGTGTCGCCACCTACGTACAGATCGTCCAGCAGACCAAACAGGCCCTGCGGCTCGGCCTGTTGGAGCCCGGCGACAAGCTCCCCACGGCCCGCGAGGTCGTGGAAGCCACCGCTATCAACCCGAACACGGTGCTGAAGGCCTACCGCGAGCTGGAGCGCGAAGGGCTGGTCGAGGCCCGCCGCGGCCTCGGCACGTTCGTCCGGAAGTCGCTGGGCCTCACGCCCGTCGACTCCCCGCTGCGGGCAGAGCTGGGCGCCTGGGCGGTGCGGGCCCGGGAGACCGGGCTCGAACGGGACGACGTGGCGGCACTCTTCACGTCCGTACTGGACGAGCAGTTCAGCACGGATCGGCGAGACCGGAAGGATCAGGGGGACGAGGCATGACGGGGACCGCGATGGAAGCGGCCGCGCTCGGCAAGAAGTTCGGGTGGCGGCAGGGGGGCTGGGCACTGCGCGACTGCACGCTGCGGCTTCCCAGAGGACGGGTGTGCGCGGTCGTCGGACCGAACGGCGCGGGCAAGTCGACACTCCTGGCCCACGCGGCCGGGTTGCTCGGCCCCACCGAGGGCACCATCGGCGTCCTGGGCACGACCCCGGCCGCGGCTCGCGAGCGCATCGGGTACGTGGCCCAGCACAAGCCCCTGTACCCGCAGCTCACCGTCGCCCAGACCCTGCGGCTGGGCCACGAGCTGAACCCCGGGCGCTGGGACGCGGCCGTCGCCGGGCGGGTGGTGGACGAGGGCGGGCTGGACCGGGACGCCAAGATCCGCTCCCTCTCCGGCGGCCAGCGCACCCGGGTCGCGCTCGCCCTCGTGCTCGGCAAGCGGCCCGAACTGCTGCTCCTGGACGAGCCGATGGCCGACCTCGACCCGCTCGCCCGGCACCAGCTGATGGGCACCCTGCTCGCGGACGCCGCCGAGCACGCCACCACGGTTGTCATGTCCTCGCACGTGGTGGCCGAACTGGAGGGCTCCTGCGACCACTTGTTCCTGCTGGGCGCCGGACGCGTACGGCTCGCGGGCCCGCTGGACGAGATCCTCGCCGCGCACACCCTGGTCACCGGCCCAGCCGGCGACCTCACCCCGCACACGGTCGTCGAGTCCCGCACGAAGGGACGTCAGCTCACCGCGCTCATCCGCCCCCAGGGCCCCGTCGGCCCCGGCTGGCAGACCGCCGAGCCGACCCTGGAGGAGCTGGTCCTCGCCCACCTGCGGGCACCTCAGGCGCCGGCTCTCCTGCTCGACGACGACGGTGCCGAGACGCGAGGGGCCGCGGTATGAGCACCACGACCACCGACACCGTCGGAACCGCCCGCGCGCAGCGGCCGGCCCCTCCCCCGGCCATGTCCCCCACCCGCGGCCTGATCCGGGCCACGCTCCGCGTGCACCAGTCGGCGCTGTGGTTCTGGGGACTGCTGGTCGTCCTCATCGGCGGCGGGCTGCTGTGGGCCGCGGGACCCGGCGTCGACGCGGCCCTGGCCGAGCACGTGAGGAGCGGCTGTACGCCGGCCGAGTACTGCGGCGAGCGGGGCGCCGCCTACAACAAGTACGGCCTGATGGCCGGCCTCGGCCGCACCATCCTCACCGTCGTCCCGGTCCTGATCGGCGCCTGGGCGGGCGGCGCCCTGATCGGCCGCGAACTGGAGACCGGCACGGCCCGGCTGGCCTGGACCCAGTCCGTCACCCCGGCCCGCTGGCTCGCCGCCAAGCTGGCGGTCCCGGCCGCCGTGATCGTCTCGGGAACGGTCCTGCTGACCCTGCTGAACCGGCTGGTGTGGTGGCGGGAGGAGCGGCTCCGCCAGTTGTCGGGGACGCGCGACTGGTGGGAGTCCTCCACCTTCATCGGTCACGGCACCCTCGCCACGGCGTACGCCCTGCTGGGACTGGCGGTCGGGGTCGTCACGGGCCTGCTGGTCCGCCGCTCGCTTCCCGCGCTCGGCGTCGGCCTGGCGGGCACGGTCGTCCTCGCGGGCGTCCTCCAGACCAACCGCCACCTGCTGTGGCCGACCGAAACCGTCGTCTCCAAATCCCCGGAGCAGAACTGGACGGGCGAGCTGGTCGACCGCGGCTTCGTCACCGGGACGGGTGAGCGCGTCTCGGACCTGACCTGCGACGACTTCTCCTGCAACCGCCGGTCCGACGCCGTCGCCTTCTACGCCGACGTCCACCCCTCCTCCCACTTCTGGCCCCTCCAGCTCGTCGAGACGGGCATCGTCCTCGCCGTCACCGCCCTGCTGGTCTGGGCCGCCTTCCGCCTGCTGCGCCGCCACACCGGAGACGTCGTATGAGCACCGGAACCGTCACCGCGCGCGGCGGCATGACCTGGACCGTGGGGCGCGTGCACCGCCCGGCCCTGCTGATATGGAGCGCGTACGTGCTGCTCATGGTCGGGGGGATGCTCTGGCTGCACTACGTCACCGGTCCGGAGGTACGCGCCGAGGAGGCTGCCTGCCGGAAGGTGGAGGGCGGCTGCATCGACTTCGAGTCGGCCTTCGGCTACTCCCTGGGCATGAGCTGGGTCGACGCCCTGATCGCCTACTCCTCCTACGCCGTGGCCGCCTGGGCCGGGGCTTCACTGACCGGCCGTGAGCTGGAGCGGGGCACGGCCCAGCTGGCCTGGACCCAGTCCGTCACCCCGGTCCGGTGGCTCACCGTCAAGCTCGCGGTGCCCGCCGTCGCGCTGACCGCCGGCATCACGGTCCTGGTGCTGGTCTACCGTTGGGCCTGGTCCTCGGACCGGGACCTGCGCGGCGACGAGTGGTACTACACCGACCCCTTCCTGAACCGCGGCCCCGCGGTCCTGGCGTACGCCCTGTGCGCACTGGCCGTCGGCGCCCTGGCCGGCCTCGCCCTCCGGCGGGCACTGCCGGCACTCGCCGTGGCCCTCGGCTGCATGGTCGCGTTCCACGCGTGGCTCGACGTGCGGTACGACGAGCTGTGGACCTCCACGACACTCACCGGCACCGCCGCCGGTCGGCTGCCGATGACGGCGGACCAGCTGGAGCTGGGCGCGATCACCCGCTCCGGCACTCGCGTGAACGACCTGACCTGCTTCGGCGGCGATTCCGACGTCGACTACACCCGGTGCATGAGCGAGAAGGGCTTCACCGACCTGTACGCCGAGGTGCACCCGGCGTCCCACTTCTGGCCCCTGCACCTCATGATGACCGGCGTCGTCCTCGCCGTCGCCGTCCTCGCCACCGCCGCCGCCTTCTGGCTGCTGCGCCGTCGCGCCCGCTGACGGCCCGGCCCATCGACCCGGCACGCCCCTCCTACGGGGGGAGGGGCGTGCCGACGGCGTACAGAAGGTGAACGGCGTGCGACGGCGGAACGGCGTGCGCCGGGGCCCGGCGCAGGTCCGCGCGGAACCGGCGGGCCTCCCCGCGCTATCCCGCACGTAAGGTCTCCGTAACCGGCGATTAAGACGACCTTGCGACGCTTCGGCAATGAACCCCGTCGTGCCCGAGCCCTCGCCTCCCCCACGCAACGGCCCAAGCAACGGGATGAGCGCGGGGAGCGGTCCCCGTGCGGCCGTGTCCGTCGCCCCGGACCACGCCGCCGGTGCCGTCGACGTCGTCGCCCGTATCGACGCCGACATCGCCGAGAACGACGCCGCGAACGCCCTCGCGCCCGTCGCCACACTCCCACCGGCCCTGTCCGACGCGCCTGTGATGCTCGCGACGCGGAAGAATGGTGCCATGAGCCAGTCCAACGCCCAGGCAGACCAGGTCCAGCACGCACAGCCGACCGTCGGCTCCATAACGGGCCACCGCCCGCACACGGTGTCGGCCGCGGTGTCCGACCTGGAACCCGACATCGACGCCGACCTCGACGGATACGAGGAGGAGGACCACGGCGGCGAACGGCTGCCGCAGGGCCGCTTCCTCGACCGGGAGCGCAGCTGGCTCGCCTTCAACGAACGCGTCCTGGAACTGGCCGAGGACCCGAACACCCCCCTTCTCGAACGGGCGAACTTCCTGGCGATCTTCGCCAGCAACCTCGACGAGTTCTTCATGGTCCGCGTGGCCGGCCTGAAGCGCCGTATCGCCACCGGCGTGGCCACCCGCTCCGCCTCCGGCCTGCAGCCCCGCGAGGTGCTGGAGATGATCTGGGCCCGCTCCCGCGAGCTGATGGCCCGGCACGCCGCCTGCTTCCACGAGGACGTCGCCCCGGCCCTGGCCGAGGAGGGCGTGCACCTGGTCCGCTGGAGCGAGCTGGCCGAGAAGGAGCAGGCCCGCCTCTTCACCCTCTTCCGCCACCAGATCTTCCCGGTCCTGACGCCGCTGGCCGTCGACCCGGCGCACCCCTTCCCGTACATCTCGGGTCTCTCCCTGAACCTGGCCGTACGCGTGCAGAACCCGGTCACCGGCACCTCGCACTTCGCCCGGGTCAAGGTGCCGCCGCTGCTGTCCCGCTTCCTGGAGGCCTCCCCGGGCCAGTTCGTCCCGCTGGAGGACGTGATCGGCGCCCACCTGGAGGAGCTGTTCCCGGGCATGGAGGTCCTGGAGCACCACGCCTTCCGGGTCACCCGCAACGAGGACCTGGAGGTCGAGGAGGACGACGCCGAGAACCTCCTCCAGGCCCTGGAGAAGGAGCTGATGCGGCGCCGCTTCGGGCCGCCCGTGCGCCTGGAGGTCGAGGAGAACATCAACCAGGAGGTCCTGGACCTGCTGGTGCGCGAGCTGAAGATCAAGGAGTCCGAGGTCTACCCGCTGACCGGGCCCCTGGACCTCACCGGCCTCTTCCGCATCGCCTCCCTGGACCGGCCCGAGCTGAAGTACCGCAAGTTCGTCGCCGGCGTCCACCGCGACCTCGCCGAGGTCGAGTCGGCGTCCGCGCCGGACATCTTCGCCGCCCTGCGCAGCCGGGACGTGCTGCTGCACCACCCCTACGACTCGTTCTCGACGTCGGTGCAGGCGTTCCTGGAGCAGGCGGCCGAGGACCCGGACGTCCTCGCGATCAAGCAGACCCTGTACCGGACGTCCGGCGACTCCCCCATAGTCAACGCGCTCATCGACGCCGCCGAGGCCGGCAAGCAGGTCCTCGTCCTGGTGGAGATCAAGGCGCGCTTCGACGAACACGCCAACATCAAGTGGGCCCGCAAGCTGGAGGAGGCCGGCTGCCACGTCGTCTACGGCCTGGTCGGCCTGAAGACCCACTGCAAACTGTCCCTGGTGGTCCGTCAGGAGGGCGACACCCTCCGCCGCTACAGCCACGTCGGCACGGGCAACTACCACCCGAAGACGGCACGGCTCTACGAGGACCTGGGCGTGCTCACCTCGGACCCGCAGGTCGGCGCGGACCTCTCCGACCTCTTCAACCGGCTCTCCGGCTACTCCCGCCGCGAGACCTACCGCCGCCTCCTCGTCGCGCCCAAGTCCCTGCGCGACGGCCTGATCTCCCGCGTCAACAAGGAGGTCCAGCACCACCGTGCCGGACGTCCCGCGCACGTCCGCATCAAGGTCAACTCGATCGTGGACGAGGCCCTCATCGACGCCCTCTACCGGGCCTCGCAGGCGGGTGTGCCGGTCGACGTGTGGGTGCGCGGCATATGCGCCATCCGGCCCGGTGTCCCGGGCCTGTCGGAGAACGTCCGGGTGCGGTCCGTCCTCGGCCGCTTCCTCGAACACTCGCGGATCTTCATCTTCGGCAACGGCGGCGAGCCCGAGGTGTGGTTCGGCAGCGCCGACATGATGCACCGCAACCTCGACCGCCGGATCGAGGCCCTGATCCGGATCACCGACCCGGCCCACCGGGCGGCCCTCAACCGCCTGCTGGAGACCGGCATGTCCGACCTGACCTCCTCCTGGCACCTCGGCCCCGACGGCGAGTGGACCCGGCACTCGTACGACGCGGACGGCCAGCCCCTGCGCAACGTCCAGGAGATGCTCATTGACGCCCGGAGGCGCCGGCGTGGCACAGCAACACCTTGACCCCACGGACCCCACGGTCACGCCCGCGGACGCCGTCGCCGGCTATCTGCGGGCCCGGGCCACGGAGTTCCTCCGCGCGCTGCGCACCCACCGGGAGACCGGCGGGGGCGCGGCCGCGGGGGCCGAGGAGTCCACCGACGCGGCGCTCGCCCTGCGCCGCTCGGCCCGCCGCATCAGCGGCACACTGCACACCTTCCGCCCGCTCCTCGACACGGACTGGTCGGACTCGCTCCGCCCCGAACTGGCCTGGCTGGCCGGCACGTTGGGACGCGAGCACGCCTACGCGGCCCGCCTGGACCGCCTGGTGGGCGCCCTCAACCGCCTCTCGGGAGCGACACCGTTCCCGGCCCAGCAGACGGTGCCCGCCCGCTCCGCCTCCGTCGCCGCGGGCAGCCGCACCCCCGCCGCCGCCCGCCCCGCCGCCTCCGCCGTCGGCACCCGCCCCCCGGCGGCCCCGGACCGCGGCAACCTGACCGTCGGCGCCGCGAAGGCCGGCGCCCTGCTGGACCGCCAGCTCACCCTCGCCCGCACCCGGGCCCACTCCGCCGCCCTCCAGGCCCTCGGCTCCAGCCGCTTCCACGCCGTCGCCGACAGCGTCGCCGTCCTCGCCAGCGAGGTCCCGCTCACCCCCACCGCCCCCACCGCGGACCTGCGCCCCCTCGCCGCCGCCGCCCACGACCGCCTGTGCGACGCGGTCACCGGCCTCCCCCTCCACACGGCCGCCCACCCGTACAACGCCGAGGCCCTCGTCCACGGCCTCTCCCCGGACACCGCGCCGCACCCCCAGGACGCCCCCTGGCACCAGGTACGGCTCCTGCTGCGCCTGCACCGCTACGCCCTGGAGGTCCTGTACCCCGAGGCCGTCCCCGTCGACGTACGCCTCCTCGCGGCCGGCGAGGCCCTCAACCGGCACCGCGACGCCTCCGAGGCGGGCTCGGCCGCGGCCGCCGCCGCCCGCACCCCCCGTATCGCCCCGGCCACGGCCTACGCCCTCGGCGTCCTGCACGCCGACCAGCGTCACGAGGTGGAGGCCGCCCGGTTCGCGTTCCAGCAGTCCTGGCAGAAGGAAGCGGTGAGCACGTCGTGACCGAGAACGGTGACGCCGCCATCAAGGCGGCCGGCTGCGTCCCGTGGCGCCGCACGCCGGAGGCCGGAGACCCGCGGATCTGTCTGGTCCACCGGCCCACGTACGACGAGTCGTGGCAACGCTCATCACGGTGAAAGAACCCGCAGGTCAGAGGCGCGACGAGATCGAGGTACTGATGGACATCACACCACTGGTACGCGCAGCGGGCTGTGCCCTGTGGCGCCGGTCGTCCTCCGGCGGGGGCATCGAGCTGGCCTTGGTCCACCGGCCGAAGTGGTCAGACTGGTCTCTGCCGAAGGGCAAGCTCAAGCGCGGCGAAGACGCTCGTGACGGCGCCCTCCGCGAAGTCCTTGAGGAAACCGGCATGCACTGCGCTCTCGGCCCGGAACTCCCGACCGTCCACTACACCGACCACCAGGGGCGCCCCAAGCAAGTGCGCTACTGGGCGGCCGAGGCAACGCGCGGCACATTCACCCCGAACAGCGAAGTCTCCGACCTCCTCTGGCTGCCTCCTGAGGCCGCGGCACAGCGGCTCACGCACGAGAGGGACCGAACCGTGGTGTCCTCGCTCCTCGAAGCGCTGCACAGGACGGGAACGGACCGTTAGAGGGCTGGCTCGCGCGAGACGGGGCGCTCTCCCGGTCCTTCCCGTGTTGCGCGAGGGGTACCCCGGCCGATCCTCGTCACGGGCTCCGGCACCTCTGCCTCGGCGGCCCGGAAGCACGTGAACTCCTGCCCCGGGCAGGGCCGTGTGCGGATGGCCGGGTGAGCCGCCCATGCACAAAGCCGAGGGGCGCCCCCAGGGAGGGCGCCCCTCGCTCATTTCGCAGGCCTCCTCAAGAAGATGAGGCCGTGGTCCCGCTCAGTCCTCACACTTGGCGTTGGGCTTGGACTTGGACTTCCACAGCCAGTCCTTCCCGTGCTCCTCCCAGGGGGGAGGACCCTCGTGCTTGGAGCAGTGGTGCTTGTGACCGCCGTGGTCCCCGTGGTCCCCGTGGTCCCCGTGGCCGCCGCCGGGTCCCGCAGGACCCTGCGGACCTTCAGGACCTTCAGGACCTTGCGGACCTTCAGGACCCTGCGGGCCGGTGTCTCCCTTGGGGCCCTCAGGTCCGACAGGCCCGGTGGGCCCGACAGGACCGGTCGGTCCGGCAGGTCCCGTGGGTCCGACTGATCCGGCAGGCCCGGTGGGACCGGCAGGCCCACTGGGGCCGGCGGGCCCGGTCGGTCCGACTGATCCGGGAGGCCCGGTGGGACCGGTGTCTCCCGGGGGGCCCTCAGGTCCGCTGGGACCGGCAGGTCCGCTGGGACCGGCAGGTCCGCTGGGACCGGCAGGTCCCGTGGGTCCAGGAGGACCACTGGGGCCTGTGGGCCCGGTCACGCAGAACGGCCTCGTGATGTCGTTGTTGTCCAGCGTCACCGCGGCGTTCTGCGCAAGTGCTCGACCCTGGACGTCGGCGCCCGTGTTCAGCGTGATGGAAGCCAGGGCCATGATGGTGCCCACGAAGTCTGAATTTGTCCCGAGGGTGGCGGAGCTGCCCACCTTCCAGAACACGTTGCAGGCCTGCGCACCGTTGATGAGCCTGACGCTGCTGTTCGAAGCGGTGATCAGCGTCTCTGTGGTCTGGAAGATGAAGACGGCGTTGGGGTCACCCTGGGCATTGAGCGTGAGTTCCCCGGTGATTCCCAATGTCGGGTTCGAGTAGACGCCGGGCCCCAGTACCCGTCCGCCGAGTTCGACCGCAACGGCAGTCCCGGTTCGGCCGGCCGCGTTGTTGTAGGCAGTGGTCAGATCCAGCTTCGCCTGATCAGCCGCGCCGTTGGCGATGTTCAGGGCGCCGAAGATCTCTCCGGGCGGGAAGCCCGTCACGGAGGTGCCCGGACTGAGCCCCACGTCGCCGATGATGTCGGAGTCGCCGGTGTTGGTGATCGTCGAACCGGCCAGGATCGCGTAACTCTCGGCGGTCCCCAGCGGAACGGGGGGTTCTGCTGCCTGCGCGGTGGTGTTCCAGGCCAGAGTGGCCATGGCCAGCATTACCACTCCGGGCACCACTGCGAGACGCGCCTTGAGGCGGCGGTGTATACGGGGTCTGCCTCGCGGCGGAGGTGGTGAGTCTACGACTGTCATGAGACTGGCCTTTCTTGTCGTCATTGAGCTCAGCCGCACCGGCACAAGGACATCCCGGCCTCCGCGGTGAGTTCCGGTCGGGCCGGAAGCCACGTCTCCTGTCAGGGGGTTCCGCGGCGCCGACCGCAAGGAGGAGACCGCTGAGGCGGGAGCCTGCCGATGATGATGAGCCGTCATCAACCACTCAAAAGCTAGCAATAGCCCAATAAAGTACATATGCATGAGAGGCCGAACGAGGTGCAAGAAGTGTGTTATTCACTCTGCCGGTCGTGTCGGTGCTTGATTCCGGCCATCGGCCCGTTCTCGGGGAGGGCGGGGTCACCAGCCGGATCACGGAATGCCGACCGGCTCGAACCGGCCGTTCCGGGCTCGACTCCACCGCTGGAAGGACGTGCGGTCGATCGCCTGACCGGCCGGCTACGCCGGCTCACCGTCCGGTACGAGCGAAAGGGTTCCCGCTTCCTCGCCCTGCCCGGCCTCGCCGTCGGCCCTCACCTGCTACAGAAGGCTCGCGAAACCCACCACCTGAGCCGCCCTCCAGGGATGCCATGACGACGCCTCCCAAGGGAAAGCTGAAGCACGACGAGGACGCCCTCGCCGGCGCCCTGCGCGAGGTCGAGGAGGAGACGGGCCACCGCTGCGCGCCTGACCCCCGGCTGCGCGCTACGTCGTCAACGGCCGCGCCAAGGAGGTGAGTTACTGGGCCTCCGAGGTGACCGCCGGTCACTTCACGCCCCACGACGAGAGGGTCCGGATCCTCCGGCCGCCCCGGCCGCCGCCCGCGACCGCCTCACCCAGCCCCACGACCGGGAACCGGTCGACGCATTCCTGACGGCCCTGCGCCATGCCCAGGGCCCGACGCCCTGGCCCTCACACCACGCTCGCCGTGTGCCCCTCCGCATCGGTCCGGGCCAGGCTCCGGGCCCGCCGGGCCGGTCCGCGCCAGCCGCAGCTGCATCTCGCCACACAGAACCGGCCCTGCTCGACGGTGGTCGTCCGATGCTGTTGCGGGAGTACCGGCTCGCCTTGATGCGCCACACCGACAACGTTACCCAGGGCGGGCGGCCACGATCCCTTCCGCCCCCGCAGGCCCGCACCGCGGGACACCCCCCGCGCCCCGGCCCGTCCCCTCCCGCGTGACGACCTCCCCGACCTGTCGTTATCCGAACGAGCAGAAGACCCGGTTCGGACCCGGCCAGGGGGTTGGCAGGCGATGGTGACTCGGCGGCACAGCAGAAGGGGCGCGGCACTCGTCGCCGCGGGACTCCTCGTCGGCGCGACCGGTGTCACCGGCTGCCACGGCGGCGGCCCCGACGACGACTCCCTCCCCTCCGACCCGGTGGACCTGCTGCACCGCGCCGCCCCGGCCCTCGTCCGCGCGGGCAGCTCCAAGGCCCGTACGGAGATGGAGATGGCGACCGGCGGCACCCGGGTGACCATCCACGGCGAGGGCGTCTACGACTACGGCAGACGGCTCGGCCGGCTGAAGGTGCTCCTCCCGCACGACCCCGCCGGCCGCAGCGAGCACCGCCCGATCACCGAACTCCTCGCCCCCGGAGCCCTGTTCATGAAGAACCGGGGCGCGGGCGTGCCCGCCGACAAATGGGTCCGCGTCGACACGGGCAGCCTCTCCGACGGCAATCTGGTCACCGGCGGCGCCACCGACCCGTTCGCCGCGGCCGAGGTGCTGCGCGGGACGCGGACGGCACGGCTCGTCGG
This sequence comes from Streptomyces sp. NPDC057438, assembly GCF_042802995.1. Classification (NCBI taxonomy): domain Bacteria; kingdom Bacillati; phylum Actinomycetota; class Actinomycetes; order Kitasatosporales; family Streptomycetaceae; genus Streptomyces; species Streptomyces sp. NPDC057438. Next base: position 26,678 of record NZ_JBHVDD010000070.1, on the reverse strand, counting down.
CGAGACCGAGGTGGGCGGCACCCGGGTCCGGCACTACCGCGGCACCGCCGATCTCACCACCGCCTCCCGAGCGGCCTCCGAGGGCAACCGGGCCGCCCTGCGCGCCGCCGCCCGGGGCTTCGCCACCGCCCGGGTGCCCTTCGACGCCTACCTCGACGACGAGGGCCGCGTCCGCAAGGTCCGCCACCGCTTCAGCTTCGTCAACGGCGGGCAGCAGGGCACGATCGCCGTCGCCTCGACGACCCTCCTGTACGACTTCGGCGTCCCCGTCGCCGTCCGGCTGCCGCGCCCCGAGGACATCTACGCCGGAAAGATCGCGGAGGGGTAGCGGAGAGTACGGGGCCGGAAATGGTCCGTTGGTGCCATGCGCGGGCTGCGGGCCGCTGCCTACCCTAGGGGTCGGTGGCGGCAGAGAAGAGGTGATGCGCGTGGCTCCGGCAGGCGGTACGGCGGTTCAGGACCACGTGGCCCTCGCCGAGATCGAACTCTGCGGCGACCTCATCATCGCGGCCTCGACCACCGACGGCGACCGCCTCAGCCCCGACCGCATCGACGAGGTCCTGCGCGTCCGGGAGGAGCGCGCCCACGAGGACGGGCCGCCCCGGTAAGGGACGCCCGCGCGGACGGCACCACCCGGGGGGACTTCGCCTCGCCCGCCCCGGCGACCGCGCCCGGTGGCCGAAAAGCGCCCCCGGGTGACACGGCTCCCGGCACTCAGGTCCGCAGCAGCCGGCCGATCGCCTTCGTGGCCTCCTCGACCTTCGCGTCGATCTCGGCGCCGCCCTTGAGGGCAGCGTCGGCGACGCAGTGCCGCAGGTGTTCCTCCAGAAGCTGCAGGGCGAACGACTGCAGGGCCTTGGTGGAGGCGGAGACCTGGGTCAGTATGTCGATGCAGTAGACGTCCTCGTCGACCATCCGCTGGAGCCCACGGATCTGTCCCTCGATGCGCCGCAGACGCTTCAGGTGTTCGTCCTTCTGATGGTGATACCCGTGGATTCCACGGTCGTGGTCGGTCACGACACCCTGCTCCACACCGTCGACGGCCGAGGGCGCTCCCGCGCCGGCCCCTGTGGTCGTCATCGCAGCCTCCAGACATATACCCCTACCGGGTATATGGTAGCGAACTTCGGCGGGTATACGCCCTGCGGGCAGCCCCCGTGCCGACCTTTCTGTCTCATGGGCGACACTGGTGGACGGCCCATTAGCCGTGGCCGGATGATGCGCCTAGCATCAGCCTGACCGAAACCCATGCATACCGAGGACCCCACGTGCGCTTTCGTCTGACCCCCAGGGAGACGAGCTTCTATGACATGTTCGCCGCATCCGCGGACAACATCGTCACGGGCTCGAAGCTCCTCATGGAACTGCTCGGGGCGGACACCGCCGGCCGGGCCGAGATCGCAGAGCGTATGCGGGCCGCCGAACACGCCGGTGACGACGCCACACACGCGATCTTCCACCAGCTGAACTCCTCGTTCATCACGCCGTTCGACCGCGAGGACATCTACAACCTCGCGTCCTCCCTCGACGACATCATGGACTTCATGGAGGAGGCCGTCGACCTGGTCGTCCTCTACAACGTCGAGGACCTGCCCAAGGGCGTGGAGCAGCAGATCGAGGTGCTGGCGCGAGCCGCCGAGCTGACCGCCGAGGCCATGCCGAACCTGCGGACCATGGCCAACCTCACGGAGTACTGGATCGAGGTCAACCGCCTGGAGAACCAGGCCGACCAGATCCACCGGAAACTGCTGGCCATGCTCTTCAACGGCAAGTACGAAGCCATCGAGGTGCTGAAACTCAAGCAGATCGTGGACGTGCTGGAGGAGGCGGCGGACGCGTTCGAGCACGTGGCGAACACGGTGGAGACCATCGCCGTCAAGGAGTCCTGAACCCTTCATGGACACCTTCGCTCTGGTCGTGACCATCGGGGTCGCGCTCTTCTTCACGTACACCAACGGCTTCCACGACTCCGCGAACGCGATCGCGACCTCGGTGTCGACCCGCGCGCTGACGCCCCGCGCGGCCCTCGCCATGGCCGCGGTGATGAACCTCGTCGGCGCGTTCCTCGGCAGCGGTGTCGCCAAGACGGTCAGCGAGGGCCTGATCTCCACGCCCGAGGGCTCCAAGGGCATGGGCATCCTCTTCGCGGCCCTGGTCGGCGCGATCACCTGGAACCTCGTCACCTGGTACTTCGGCCTCCCGTCGTCCTCCTCGCACGCGCTGTTCGGCGGCATGGTGGGCGCGGCACTCGCCGGCGGTACGACGGTCTACTGGTCCGGGGTCCTCGAGAAGGTCGTCATCCCGATGTTCATCTCACCCGTGGTCGGCCTGGTCGCCGGCTATCTGGTGATGACGGCGATCATGTGGATCTTCCGCCGCGCCAACCCGCACAAGGCCAAGCGCGGCTTCCGTATCGCGCAGACCGTGTCGGCGGCCGGTATGGCCCTCGGCCACGGTCTGCAGGACGCCCAGAAGACGATGGGCATCGTCGTGATGGCGCTGGTCATCGCGGATGTCGAGGACTACGGCGACCCCATCCCGATCTGGGTGAAGATCGTCTGCGCGGTCATGCTCTCCCTCGGCACGTACGCGGGCGGCTGGCGCATCATGCGCACCCTGGGTCGCAAGATCATCGAACTCGACCCGCCGCAGGGCTTCGCCGCCGAGACCACCGGCGCGTCGATCATGTTCGTCACGGCCTTCATCTTCAAGGCCCCCATCTCCACGACCCACATCATCACCTCGGCGATCATGGGTGTGGGCGCCACCAAGCGCATCAACGCCGTCCGCTGGGGTGTGGCCAAGAACATCATCCTCGGCTGGTTCATCACGATGCCGGCCGCGGCCCTGGTCGCCGCCGCGAGCTTCTGGATCGTGAACCTGGCGGTCCTGTAGGGGCCGCACACCCCCTGGAACGGCGGAGGGCCCGCCCCCGGTCATCCGGGGGCGGGCCCTTCACCTACCTCGCGGCGGCACCGCCATGCAGCACCACGAGGGGTTCTTCGCGGACGGCGGCCTAGCCGAAGCGCCCGGAGATGTAGTCCTCCGTGGCCTGCACGGACGGGTTGGAGAAGATCCGCTCGGTGTCGTCTATCTCGATGAGCTTGCCGGGCTGCCCGACGGCCGCGAGGTTGAAGAACGCCGTACGGTCCGAGACACGCGCCGCCTGCTGCATGTTGTGCGTCACGATGACGATCGTGAAGCGCTCCTTCAGCTCACCGATGAGGTCCTCGATGGCGAGCGTCGAGATCGGGTCGAGCGCGGAGCACGGCTCGTCCATGAGCAGCACCTTCGGCTCGACCGCGATCGCGCGGGCGATGCACAGCCGCTGCTGCTGACCGCCGGAGAGGCCGGAGCCGGGCTTGTTCAGACGGTCCTTGACCTCGTTCCAGAGGTTCGCGCCCTTGAGGGACTTCTCGACGATCTCGTCCAGCTCGGACTTCTTCTTGCCGCCGACCAGCTTCAGGCCCGCCGCCACGTTGTCGTAGATCGACATCGTGGGGAACGGGTTCGGACGCTGGAAGACCATGCCGACCTCACGCCGCACGGAGACCGGGTCGACCCCGGCGCCGTACAGGTTCTCGTCGTCGAGCATGACCTTGCCCTCGACACGGCCGCCCGGGGTGACCTCGTGCATCCGGTTCAGGGTGCGCAGGAACGTGGACTTGCCGCAGCCGGAGGGGCCGATGAAGGCCGTCACGGTACGGGGCTCTATGGCCATCGAGATGTCCTCGATGGCACGGAACGAGCTGTAGTAGGCGTTGAGGCCGCTGACGTCGATTCGCTTGGCCATGGAGATCACTGCTTCTTTCGCGGGGGAACTGGTCGCTGTGTGGCCGCGTCAGCGACCGGCCGTGCGGCACGGCCGCACGTTGTCCTCGTCATCGTGGGGCCTTCCAGCGGGCGATACCGCGGGCCGCCAGGTTCAGGATCATGATGAAGGCGATCAGCGTCAGCGACGCCGCCCAGGCACGGTCGTACGCCGCTCCGGAGCCGCCGCTCTGCTGGAACTGCAGATAGATGTACATCGGCAGCGAGGCCTGCGGGTCGGTGAAGGGGTTCGCGTTGATGTAGTTCGAGCCCCACACCAGCAGCAGCACCGGAGCGGTCTCACCGGCGATACGGGCGACCGCGAGCATCACACCTGTCGTGATACCACCGATGGCGGTCGGCAGCACGATTTTGAGGATGGTGCGCCACTTCGGCACGCCCAGCGCCAGCGAGGCCTCGCGCAGCTCGTTGGGGACGAGCTTGAGCATCTCCTCGGTGGAGCGGACGACGACCGGCAGCATCAGGATGGTCAGCGCCATCGCGCCGGCGAACCCGGAGGGGCCCATCCCCAGGATCAGGATCCAGGTGCTGAGGATGAACAGACCCGCGACGATCGACGGGATGCCCGTCATGACGTCGACGAAGAAGGTGACGGCCTTGGCGAGCCTGCCGCGCCCGTACTCGACCAGGTAGATCGCGGTCAGCACGCCGATCGGCACCGAGATGACGGCGGCGATGCCCACCTGCTCCAGGGTGCCGAGGATGGCGTGGTAGATACCGCCGCCGGGCTCCGTGGTGGAGACCACGCCCATCGAGTGGGTGAGGAAGTAGACGTCGAGGACCTTCACACCGCGGCTGATGGTCTCCCAGATGAGAGAGACCAGCGGGATCACCGCGAGCAGGAAGGCGACCCACACGAGGCTGGTCGCGACCCGGTCCTTGGCCTGCCGCTTGCCCTCGACGCGTGCGGCGATGCCGTACGAGCCGAGGACGAAGAGGATGCCCGCGATCAGGGCCCACTGGATGGAGCTCTCGAGGCCGGCCGCAGCACTGATGGCGAGGCCCACGGCCGCGGAGCCCACGGCGACCGCCCACGCGAACCACTTGGGCAGCGACGCGGCCCGCAGCGTGCTCGGGCCCTTCGGGGTGAGAGATGCGTTGCTCATGCGTTGGCCCCCGAGAACTCCTTGCGGCGGGCGATGATCAGCCGGGCCGCGCCGTTGACCAGCAGGGTGATGACGAACAGGACCAGACCGGAGGCGATCAGGGCGTCCCGGCCCATCTCGGTGGCCTCACTGAACTTGCTGGCGATGTTCTGGGCGAAGGTGCCGCCGCCCGGGTCGAGCAGGCTGAGGTTGATCTCGAAGCTGGACGACAGGACCATCGCCACGGCCATGGTCTCGCCGAGCGCACGGCCGAGACCGAGCATCGAGGCGGAGATGACACCGGAGCGCCCGAAGGGCAGCACCGCCATGCGGATGACCTCCCAGCGGGTGGCGCCGAGGGCCAGGGCGGCCTCCTCGTGCATCCGCGGGACCTGGCGGAAGACCTCACGGCTCACGTTGGTGATGATCGGCAGGATCATGATCGCGAGCAGGATGCCGACGGTCAGCATCGAACGGGGGGCGCCGCCCTGCCATTCGAGGATGCCGGTCCAGCCGAGGTAGTCGTTCAGCCAGCCGTAGAGCCCGTCGAGCTGCGGTACGAGGACCAGGATGCCCCACAGGCCGTACACGATGGACGGCACGGCGGCGAGCAGGTCGATCACGTACGCGATGGGGCCGCCCAGCCTGCGCGGGGCGTAGTGCGTGATGAAGAGCGCGATGCCGACCGCGACCGGGACCGCGATGGCCATCGCGATGACCGACGAGACGATGGTGCCGAAGGCCAGCACCGCGATGCCGAAGACCGGCGGGACTGCGGTCGGGTTCCACTCGAAGGTCGTGAAGAAGTTGGCCTCGTCCTTGCTGATCGCGAGCGCGGCCCGGTAGCTGAGGAACACGGCGATGGCCGCCATGAGCACCAGCAGGAAGACGCCGGACCCGCGGGACAGGCCGAGGAAGACCCGGTCGCCGAGGCGGGTGACTCCGCGCTCGACGCGCTTGTCCTCGCGGGCCTCGGAAGTCGGTGGGGTGGGGGGAGCGGGAGTGTCTTTGGTCGATATGTCCATCAGGTTCTCCGGTCTGCGGAGCCGGCGCGGTAAGGGCGGCGGCTCGGGGCGGAGCCGTCCGCGGTGGCGGGAGACTCCTGGCGGCGGTGCACCGGACGGTGCGGCCCAGTCCCGGTCGGGGCTGGGCCGCACTCGGGTCAGCTCAGTTCCGAGATGGTCGTACGGACCTTGGTGATGATCTCCTCGGGCATCGGGGCGTACCCGGCCTCGGAGAGCAGCGCCTGGCCGTCCTCGGACGCGACGTAGGTGAGGAAGGACTTCGTGGCGGTCAGGGTGTCCGCCTTGTTGCCCTTGTCGCAGACGATCTCGTACGTGACGAGGGTGATCGGGTAGGCGCCCTCGGCGGTCGGCGTGTAGTTCAGCTTCAGCGCGAGGTCCTTGCCGGTGCCCACGACCTGGGCCTCGGAGATGGCCTTGGTGGCGTTCTCCACGGTCGCCTTCACCGGGGTGGCGGCGCCGGTCTTGACGTCGACCGTGGTGATGCCGTCCTTGGCGTAGGAGAGCTCCATGTAGGAGATCGCGCCCTTGGTCTCCTTCACGCCCTGCGCGACACCGGAGGAGCCCTGCGCGGACTGGCCGCCCTTGGCCTGCCAGGCCTTGCCGCCCTCGTACTTCCAGTTGTCGGGGGCCGCGGCGATCAGGTACTTGGTGAAGTTGTCCGTGGTGCCGGACTCGTCCGAGCGGTGGAAGGCCTGGATCTTGAGGTCGGGCAGCTCGGCGTCGGGGTTGAGCGCCTTGATGGCCTTGTCGTTCCAGTTGGTGATCTTGCTGTCGAAGATCAGGGCGAGGGTCTTGGCGTCCAGGACGAGGTTGTCGACACCCGGGACGTTGTAACCGACGGCGATCGGACCGCCGACCATCGGCAGGTCGATGCCCTGACCGCCCTTGCAGACCTCCTTGGAGGCCGTGACCTCTTCGGGCTTCAGCGCCGAGTCGGAGCCCGCGAAGGCGATCTGACCCTGGGTGAACGCGGTGATGCCCGCGCCCGAACCGCTGCCCTTGTAGTTGATCACGACGTCCCTGCAGGTGCTCTGGTACTGCTTCACCCAGGCGTCGATCGCGTTCTTCTGCGCGGAGGAGCCGTCGGCCAGCAGCTGCCCCTTGGCGTCGCCACAGTCGATCTTGCCGGCGGCCGCCGGGGTGTCGCCGCTTCCGCTCGCGCCGCCACTGGTGTCGTCGGACCCGCATGCCGAGAGGGTCAGGACGCCGGTGAGGGCGACAGCACCGAGAGAAAGGGCGCGCAGCCGGTTCTTGCGCTGAAGCTTCACTTTCGGGAGTTCCTTCCAGGAGCCGCCGTCCACATGGCGGCGTGCGAAGTCGTCGTATCAGCCTCGGGACCTGCCCGGTCGATGCCGTCAGTCCCTCGAACTGCTGTCGTCACGGGTTGCACGGCCTCATTTCGGCCCACGTCCCGCACCGGGTAAGGCCGAAATTAGGCAGATCAGGTGAAGCCGCCGATGGACGGAAGTGAACGGCGAGTGAACCCCTGCCGAAAGTGCGGTGAGGTCACGGAACGCTCACGGGAAGAGCACGCGCGGGTTCCGATCCCGCGATCCCCGGGCCGCGCACCCCACAGGCCCCCAGCGTTCCACACGGCCTCGCCCCTCCCAGCTGCTGTGACTCTCCGAACGCATTCAACTACAGAGAGAAGCAATCCCCCATCCGGGCCCGCTCTACGCCCGCCCGCGGCCACCTGCCCGGCGGTGAGGGGCGCGGGAACCCGCGCGGAAACCCCGGGAGACCCTCGGGGCCCCACATCGACGATCCGGGACCCGGGCGGAAACCTCCCGGCACGGTGGCCGCAGAATCAGGTGCGAGAGGGCCACTGCCCCCCGAGGACCGGAACGGGCAGGGGAGACCGGGGCGCATCCGGGAACCCCGTCACCATCCACCCCGTCTCGTTCCACGACCCATCACGCGGCGCACGGGAGGCGCACATGGAACGACGCATGTTCATCGGCGGCGGCGCGGCCGCGCTCACCACCCTGACGGCCTCCGCCTGCACCGGCACGGACCCCGTCCCCGCCGACCGCGCCACGGACACCTCCCTGCGGACGACCACGACCACCGGCACGGGCATCGTCTCCCGGGCCGGCGCGGCCGACTGGTCCGCCCTCGCCCGCGACCTCGACGGCCCCCTCTTCCGCCCCGGCGACAAGGCCTGGTCCACCGCCCGGCAGCTCTACAACACGCGCTTCGACACCCTCAAGCCCACCGCCGTCGCCTACGTCGCCCACGCCGACGACGTCCGCACGACCCTCGCCTACGCCAGGGCCCACGCCATCAAGGTCTCGATACGCAACGGCGGCCACTCCTACGCGGGCTGGTCCTCCGGCAACGGCCGCCTCGTCGTCGACGTCTCCAAGCTGAACAAGGTCCGCGCCTCCGGCGGCGAGGCCGTCGTGGGCGCCGGAGCGAAGCTGATCGACGTCTACCGGGCCCTGGCCGCGAAGGGGGTGACCATCCCCGCCGGCTCCTGCCCGACGGTCGGCGTCTCCGGCCTGACCCTCGGCGGCGGCCACGGCGTGACCTCCCGCGCCTACGGCCTGACCTGCGACAGCCTCACCCAGGCCACGCTGATCACCGCGGACGGCAAGCAACTGACCGCGAACGCCACCACCAACAAGGACCTCTTCTGGGCCCTGCGGGGAGCGGGCAACGGCAACTTCGGCGTGGTCACCGAACTCCGCTTCAGGACCCACCCCGCCCCCCAGGGCGTCACCGCGTACCTCACCTGGCCCTGGTCCAAGGCCGCCGCCGTGGTGCGGGCGTGGCAGGAGTGGGGCCCGACGCAGCCCGACGAGATCTGGTCCTCCTGCCACCTGGAGAACGGGGGCGGCAGCCCGTCCGTCGCGGTCGCCGCCTTCTCCCTCGGCACCTACGGCGACCTGGAGAACGCCCTCGACCGCCTGGCCGACCGCGTCGGCACCCCGGCCCGCAGCGTCTCCCTGAAGCGCCGCTCGTACGAGGACGCCATGGAGGGCTACGCGGGCTGCGGCTCCTTCTCGGCCGACGCCAAGTGCCACCTGCCCGGCTCGACCCCGGGCCGCTCCCCCCAGGGCGCGCTGGGCCGCGAGACGTACGCGGCGCGCTCGGACTTCTTCGACCGCTCGATCTCCTCGGCGGGCGTCCAGACCCTGCTGACCCAGATCACGGGCATGAAGGGCGGAGCCGGCAGCATCGCCCTGACCGCCCTCGGCGGCCAGGTCAACCGCGTCTCCCCCACGGCGACGGCCTTCGTCCACCGCCGCTCCCGGATGCTGGCCCAGTACCTCGCCTCCTGGAAGTCCGGCAGCTCGGGCGCGACCGCGCAGTCCTGGCTCGACAAGGCCCACAAGTCCATGGCCCGCCATGCCTCCGGCGCCGCCTACCAGAACTACACGGACCCCACCCTGACCGACTGGAAGAAGGCGTACTACGGCGACGCGGCCCCTCGCCTGACCGCCCTGAAGAAGAAGTACGACCCGAAGCGCTTCTTCACCTTCCCGCAGGCCCTGTAGCGCCCCCTCCGGGCCCCGTAAGGGGCGCGGCGCGACAAGCCCCCACCGGGCCGCACCCGCTCAACAAGCGGCCCCCCGAGCCGTTGGGCGCTCAGGGGGGCCGAAGGAGGTCGACGGGGCGCAGCCCCTCGGGGGTGGGACGGGTAGGGCGGCGGGGGCGAAGAACATCCCGGGCGCAGCCGAGACGGACACGGAACCCGCACGGACCCCTCAGGCCGCCAGATCCCGCTCCTCCACCGGAGCACCACCGACCCGAGCCCCCGGGATCACCGCACGCCCGCCGTCCCGCCCCCGGGCCCGCACGACCCACCCCAGCCGGGGCGACCGCTCCACGGCCCTCATCAGCGGCGTGAGCAGAGCCATCGCGAGCGGCGACAGCAACAGCACGACCGCGGTCCCCAGCGCGAACCCGCCGATCACGTCGGTCGGGTAGTGCACCCCCATGTACACGCGGATGAACCCGCCCAGCAGACCGATCACCAGACCGACCATCCCGAACTTGCGGTTGGCGACGAACAGCCCCACCGCCATCGCCATGATCAGCGTCGCGTGATCACTCACGAACGAGTAGTCGGTCTTGCCGGAGACGAGCACCTCCAGCCCCTCGTGGTCGAGGAAGGGCCGGGGCCGCTCCACGAACCCGCGTATCGGCACGTTCACCAGCACGGCGACCCCGGCGGCGAGCGGCGCCCACATCAGCGCGGCCACGGACGGGGCGGCGTCCTCCCCGCCCCGCTTCCGCACGCCCCACCAGCACCACAGGATCAGCAGCACCATCGCGAAGAGCAGCCCGTACTCACCCACGAACTCCATCACCCGGTCGAGCCAGGTCGGCGCGTCCTTGGCGAGGCCGTTGATCTCGTAGAGCAGCTCGACGTCGGGATTCGATCCGGATTCAGCGGCGATTGCGGCATGCGCGGCGAGTCCAGCCATCGTGCTGCGGCCCTTTCGTCATCGTTCTCGCGACCGCACCCTTACGTGCGCCGCGCTCTGCCACCCCCGTGGTGTACGTAGTGCTTCCGCGTGAGCGTCAACGGGCTACGTCAATCAGGAACGCACACTCCCCTTCAATGCGTTCCACCCTCCACCGAATGATCACGCAGACGTTATCGAAGAGAGACACGTCTCTGCAGCTCAGGGCAGGGGTTCACAGACAATTACGGCGCTGTCAGACCGTTGTGGGCAATGCTTTCGCGCCATCTTCGGTAACCCGGGTGGCACCGAAGTAGTCGGGGGTGTCAATCGGGTCGAAACGGATGACGGCCCCCGTGCGCGGAGCGTCGATCATATATCCGCCCCCGACATAGATACCGACGTGCCGAATGGCGCGGGAGTTGGTCAGGTCGTCGGAGAAGAACACCAGATCCCCGGGCAGCAACTCGTCCCTCGACGGATGCGGCCCGGCGTTGTACTGATCGTTCGCGACCCGCGGCAGCGTGATCCCCACGGACTTGTACGCGGCCTGCGTCAGCCCCGAGCAGTCGAAGCGTCCGCCCTGCTCAGCGGTACCGGTACCGCCCCACAGATACAGCGTCCCGAGCTTCTTCTGCGCGTACGCGATGGCCCCGGCCGCCTGCTCGCTGGGATCGACCCGGCTCGTGGGCGCGGCGAAACTCTCCGACAGCGTGGTGATCGTCTTGACGTAGTTCTGCGTCTCCTTGTACGGCGGCACGCCCCCGTACTTGATGACGGCGTACGCCCCCGCGTTGTAGGAAGCGAGCATGTTCGCCGTCGGATCACCGGGGACGTCCTTCACGTACTTCGCGAGGGAGCAGTCGTACGAGGCGGCCGACGGAATCGCGTCATTCGGGTCCCAGACGTCACGATCCCCGTCCCCGTCCCCGTCGAGCCCGTGCGCGGCCCAGGTTCCCGGGATGAACTGAGCGATCCCCTGCGCGGCGGCGGGGCTCTGCGCCTTCGGGTTGAACCCGCTCTCCTGGTACAGCTGTGCGGCCAGCAACGCCGGATTGATGGCGTCGCACAGATTGCCCCACTTCTGCACGAGGGTCTGATACGCGGCGGGTACGGCCCCCTTGGCCAGCGCGACGGACTTCCCGCCGATGCCGCCCGCGAGGTTCCCGGCGACCATGTAGACACCCACGACCAGCAGCAACACGAAGCTGAGCCCAACGCTGCAGGCAGCGATCACCACGATCCATGCCTTACGCACCGTCAACCGCCCCTCACCGCGCGCCAGTCCGCCGTCAGCAAGTGTAGAGGCGGCCGCCCACCTGGGGAATGATCACTCGACGGCCCCGCCGTCGACCCACAGCAGCTTCCCACCCTGTGAGACACCGAGGTCCCGCAACACGGACACCCCCGGCCCTCGGCGCATGCGCGTACGAGCTGGAGCCCACTCCCGCGTTCCGCGTCGAGGCCGACGGGTCCGGCGTCCTCCTTGACCCCCCACCGGCACCCGTTGGTCGCGGTCCCCAGAAGTCCTCTGGATCCGCGCCGCCCCCGAGGACGCGACCGGCCCCGGCCCCGGCCCCTGGATCGAGCTCGCCTTCGGGGAGGGGCAGGGCGAAGACGACCCCGACGCCCCCGTCTACATCCGCGAGACCAGCGCCCCGGACAACGTCGTGACGACGAACCGCCGGAAGTGGGACGCGTTCCTACTGGGCGTACAGGCAGGGGAGTTCGACCACTTCGTGGAGGGGGTCGAGGGGTTCGAGTCGACGGTGAAGTAGGCCGGTGCGTTGTCGGTGGGGCGTGCCAGTATCTCGGCATGAAGGTCAACGCCCCGTTTCCGACGCAGCCGCACACGTCGACGGTGTACGTCGACTGGGTCAGAGCCCACGACCCGGCCGGCGAGCCGATCGCGCTGGACGCGCTGGAGGCGGTGCGTGCGCAGATCCGGGTGGCGTACGAGAAGCCGGGCCGTTTCCTGACGGGCATGGAGCGGCAGGCGAGTCGGCTGCCGATGGCGCATCTGCCGTGGTTCTGGGACATGGTCGGGCACCGTCTGAGCGGCTGGAGCGTCCGGTACGCAGGGAAGGCGTTCGCGCTGGCGCGGAAGGCGGAGCGGGAGCATGCGCTGCCGGTGGACGGGGAGTGGTACCGGGCGAACGTACGGCTGTTCGCGGGTCTCGGGGCACTGCCGGTCAAGGAGTTGACGGATCATCAGCGCCGACTGGCCGGCGAGCTGAGCGCGGCGGAGGCGCACGCCGAGTACACGCGGGTGCTGACGGCGTGGGCGGCGTCGCCGGGCGAGTTGCCGGCGACGCTGGCCGGGCGGGTGCGGGCGTCCGCGAAGGCGGCGGGGCTGGGCCGGGACGAAGACGCGCGGGTGCTGGCGGCGGTGGTGGGTGGGGCCCGGGGGAAGGCCGTACCGGATGCCCTGCTGGACGCGGTCGCGGGGCTGCTGGCGGAGTTCCCGCAGGACGACGACGTGAACGCCGCGCTGGTGGACGTGTTCCCGGACGCGCGGGGCGACGCGGCGGCCTGGCTGCGGCTGCTGCTGCGCTCGGGCGCGGCGGAGGCCGTGGTGACCGGGCGGGTGACGCCGGAGGGCGGGGTCGCCGGGTGGCTGGGGCAGTACACACGGATGTACCGGCACGCCCGGGTGGCGGGCGGGGGTGTGAGGTCGCAGCAGATGCCGCCGGAACTGTTCGAACTGGTGACATTGTTCGCGCCTCGGCTGCGCGCGGCCGAGGCGCCCGTGCGGCTGCACGAGGACCGCTATCAGTGGCCGGAGCTGGACGCCGATCTGCTGGACGCCTGTCTCGCGGAGGGGGTCGCGGTCGAGGATCCGGGCGACTCGATCCGGCTGAAGTTCTGGGGCGGCACGTCGCGGCGGGACCTGACCGCCCTGGCGGCCGACCCGGTCTTCGGGCCCCGGCTGGAGGGCACGGTCCACGCCGGTCTGCGCGGCGGCGGCTCGGCGATCACCCGGCTGCCAGAGAACGCGGGCATCGCCGCCGAGGTGCACACCAGGATCGAGAAGCTGATCGGCGCGTTGCGGGGCGGGGGGATCGCGGCGGCCGACGAGGCGGTGGACGAGCTGGCAGCGCTCCTCGACCGCCCGACGGCGACGGCCCTGGACGGCGTCGAGGAAGCCCTGGCCGCACTGGACCTGACCGGCCCGCTGACCCGCGCCCTCACCGCCGGGCTGCCGGAGGAGCTGTGCTGGCCGGCGCTGGAGGCCGTCCTGGCCGAGTTCGGCGACGCCGCCGGACCCGACGACGTCCGCGGCGGCGTCCGGGGCGTCACCTGCACCTGGCCCGTGCTGACCGTCTACGGCGACGACCGGGCCGTGGCCGTGGACCACGCGGGCCGGCGCGGCTCCTGCGCTTTCACGCTCCCCGACGGCACGACGAGTCACAGCGTGCACTTCGCGGGCGGCCGGTTCCTGGTGAGCTCGACCACCCTGAGCCGCACCGCGCTCGCGCGCTTCGGTGAGCAAGCCTTCTGGACCGACCGGCCCGAGGAGGTGTTCGTGCCCGAGCAGCGGGGCGGGCTGCGCCCGTACGACGGGATCATCGACGGCGGCTTCGGCTTCCAGTTCGCGAGCCCGGACAGCGGAGCCGGAGCCGGGCCCGGCCGCCACGACGGGGACCGGGTGCTGCGGCCGGGCGACCGTACTGGCATCGGCAGCCGCGAACTCCACATGAGCGACGGCGAGCGGTTCTGGAGCGCCGACGCCTACCGCGACAACTGGCAGCGCGTCGACCCCACGACCGGCGCACGGACCGGCGACCGCACCCTGCCCGAGTTCCACCGCGACGCCGAAGTGCCCCCGGGCCGAGCCATGTTCATGGACGCGCTCACCCTGGCCGCCCTGCCCGAGGACGCCCCGCCGTCGCCGCTGGGCCAGAACGGACGGCTGACCGGCTGCCACGTCCTGTACCGCACGCCGTACGCGGGCCCCTCCCCCACCGACTTCCTGCTGCGGTCCGTCGACGGCCGTGAGGGACGGTTCGTCAGCACCCGGCCCGGACGCCAGCCGTGGGGCATCCTCCGGCTCCCCGCCGACGGCGAGGACGCGGTGCTGGTGGACCCGAGCAACGTACGGGTCCACGCCGTGTCCGACGGCTCCCTCCTGTGGGAGGCACACGGCTTCCCGGCCAGCGACCGGCACCTGGGCCGCCGCAAGCCCTCCGCCCACAGCGTCGGCCCGCTGCCCCCGCCCGCGTACTGGCACTTCCTCACCCCCCGCGACGAGTCCGCGTCCAAGGCCCTGCGCTCGGTCACCTCCGATGTCGTACGCGCGCTGCTCGACGCGGCCCACGACGCGACGCCACGGACCGTACGCGCCGAACTGGCCCGTCTGCTGCCCGAGGTGACCGAACCGCGGATCGCGGACGGGGTGGTGCGAGTCGCGCTGCTCGCCGCCGAGGTGCTCCGGCGGCGTGAGGATGTGTCCCGGCGCGTGGCCATCATGCGGTCGGGCCCGGTGGTGACACTCCCGGCCGAGATCCCCGACACAGCGCTGTCCCCCGCCCTGTACGGCCTGCTGCCCGAACTCCGCGCCTACGAGGCCCACGTGCCCGGCCCCCGCCCCGCCACCCTCATCGCGGTCGCGGCGGACGGCCGGTATCTGCGCGGCGAGATCGACGACGAGACCCGACGGCTGGCACTGCCCGCGGAACCGCTGGAGTGGGCCGCGCTGCTCGGCCGTATCGACGCGGCGGCCTGGCGTGCCGTGGTGGACACCACCTCCGACGAGGAACGGACGGCCCTTGCGGCGCTGCTCCGCACCTGGAGCGCCCAGCCGTTCGCCGAGCGGGGAGGGCGGTGGCGTACCGGCCGCGCACCGGTGGCGACACTGGCCGCGTCCCGCGCCACCGGGCAGGTCGTCGCCTCGGTCGGCGAACGCGGCGGCACGGCCCGGTTCGCCCAGCGGGCGGACGACCCGGCCCCGGCCCGTACGTCGACCGGGACCGACGGGGAGGACGACGAGACGTTCACCGTCGAGCGGGACGACACCGCCCGCCTGCCCGCCCTGCTGGACCTGGTGGCGAGCCGGGGCCCGCTGCCCCTCACCGCGCGAGCCGTCGAGGTCTTCTCCCGCCGCACGGGGGTGCGCGGCACGATCGCAACGCTGGTCCTGGCCGGCCTGCCCCGACGGCAGCGGTACGACGACGACTGGAAGATGCTGCGCTCGAAGCCGTACAGGGCGACCAAGCCCGTCGCCGACGAGTACCACGCCTTCTGGCACCGGCTCGGCCCGGCGGGACGGCGTGCGGTGCTCGCGGCGGGCATGCCGGAGGACCCGGCCGAGTTGTGGACGGATGGCGGGACGGTCGCGGCCGCGGAGCGCATGGCCGAGGTGTGGGTCGCCCTGCTCGGCGCCACGGCGTACGTGGACGACGGCCTGGCCGACGCGCTGGAAGCCGACCTGGGGCTCACCGGCCCCTGGGCCCGTGCCCTCACCACGGACGAGGCGCCCCCCGCCGGAACCGATGTGGGCCCGCACGGATTCGTCCTGGTCGGCAGCGTCAGCGGCGGACTCACTCTCCACCAGGCATGCCCCGACGGCACAGCGGGCGACCGGGTGTCCCGCTCCGACCTCCCGGACCGGCAGCTGCTGTCCGTCGTGGCCTGGGCCCTCACCGAGCGCCCGGTCGGCGACCCCGCCACCGCGGGCGCCGTCGCGCTGTACGGCCGGCTGCGGACACTCCTGGACGCCCCCGGCACGCTCGTCCCCCTGAGCCGGCACCGGGCGCTCGCCGCGGCGGCGGCCGACGCCCCGGGCTTCGTGCCCTACGAGGGGGCGGTGCTGCCCTGCCCCCATCCCCTGCGGGAGAACGTGACCGAGACGTCCACGGCGTACGACGACGGCCTCTTCGTGGTCGCCGTCCCCCACGGCGACGTCTACCTCCGGTCGTCCGCACTCGCCGATCCGGACCGGCTGGAGCGGGCGGAACGCCTGTGCGACGAACTGGCCCTGTCCTGGCTCCTGGGCGAGATCCGTGCGCTACAGGAGCTGCGCGTCGGCGGGCTCCTCCGGATGACGGAGCGAGTGTCCACGACCCCGGTCCCGCCGGGTGGCCACGAGCTGAACCCGGCCCTGAGCACCCCCGGCCTCGTCGCCGAGGCCGCCGAAACCCTGGGCGTCGGCACCGACGCCGCCACGCTGTACCTTCAGCTCCTCGCCCTCGCCCGCCCCACCGACCAGAACGTCCGCCGCTGGAACGGCTGGACGCCCGCCCGGCACAGAACCGCGCAGACAGAGCTGTCGGCCGTGGGGGTGGTGGAGAACGACAAGCGCCCCCGAACAGGGCGCACGGTGTTCGTCCCGGGCCCGTGGACCGACCTCAAGGCGCCCCATCTCCCCCTGGAGACCGCCAAACTGGCCGCCCACCGCGCACCGTCCGCCACGGCGACCCACCTGCACGGCCCGTTCACCCGCCTGCTGCCGCCGGTACCACCGCACGAGCTGTTCGCCGGCGCTTGGGCCGAGTCGCACATCCGAGTACGGGGGAAGTGACCGGGGGCGGACGCCCGAGGAAAGACGACAGAAGGACTTCACCAAGCCGGAGCCGGCCCAAAAACTCCCAGTGCTTTGGAGTCCAGAGAAGCCAGAGAGGCCAGAGAAGGACTCATCCCCAAACGGAGCCGCCCCAGGGACAACGCCTCAGGTCGGAAACTCGCCCAACCAGCCACGCGCCTTCCGTCGCCGCGGTCACGGCGAACACCACCGACCCGAGCTGCATCGCGGAGACACCCGCCTCCCACGTCTCCCGTTCAGCGGCCTGCGGATCGATCACGCAGCGAGCCCGAAGGTGAAGGAGCGCCGTACCGTGGCGTCGATCAGCAGCCCGCGGCACCGACCGCCATCCCGTCGAACGCGATGTCCCGGCAACCGTCTCCAGCTGCTCCAGATTCCCGGTGAACTCCGGTATCTCGGCCGAGACGACGGGCCCGTCCTCGCTCACGTCCACCCCCGTGGACGACGCCCTCGCAGATTCGTTACTCCAACCCGGCTTTCCACCCACGTACCTGACGCTCGGACACACGGGATCACCCAGTCGATCGTTTGTACCAAAGTTGCGATCGCGATCCCATGCAGTTCTGGCCAGAGCTGAGCCCCGCCGGAACTCCCGGCCCCCACACACGCCCCCTACGTCCACATCAGGCACACTCGGACTCCGGAGAACACCGGAGCGACGGAACACACCCGACACCCCGTCAGAAGCGGGACCGGGCAAGCCCCCAGAGGGCACGAAAGGGGAATAACGACGGAACCACACCACAGGTTCCGTTTCATCCTCATTGCCCGGCGTGACCTGCCGTGATACACAGAGTGACGATACGACCCTTCGCTTACCGTTCCGCGCCCCCCGTTAGGGGCACGTACGGGCCGGCGGCAAGGGATCCGTACGAAAACCGCCAATCAATGACGCCAAGTCGACATACGTCGGCGCCATTGTCAGCGAGAATGGGCTCGACCTCTGCGCACCCGCGCGGAGGCGTGCGGAGCGAACGCCCCGGCGCACGCGCCGCACAGCCACCGAAGACAACAGAACTACCCACTAGGGGCGGTGACTTACATGTTCGTTGCGGCCGACAAGGGCGACATCACCACCATCATCGGCGGAATCGCCCCGGACTGGGGGCCTTTCGGCAGCCTGGGCAACGAGGCACGCGTGATGATCGAGGTCGTGATGGCGGTCGCCATCCTCCTCTGCCTCGGCATCGCGATCTGGGGCGCGGCCAAACAGCGCATCGGCGCGACCGCCCTGCGCGACACCTTCAGCGCCGAACAGGGCAAGGGCCTCATCATCGCCGGCCTCACCGGCGTCTTCATCATCGGCTCCCTGGGCACACTCTTCACCATCGTGTACGGCATGGCCGTGTAGCGCGGCGGCCCGCCCTCGTCCCGGCCGGGCCGCCGGCTCCGCCCTGCTCCCCCTCCCACCCCACCCGTCCGTCGTGCCCACCGGCTGAGGTTGCGTTTCCCTGATGTCGAGTCTCCACACCGCGCCCGCGCGGGAACCAGCGCGGCTACCGTCGTACTGCTACGCCTTTCCGTACGACGTCGAAGTTGAAGGGGCGACTGCGGCATGAGTCTCGGCGACGAGCAGGGGTACGGCGAGCCCTCACGCTCCGGTGACGACGCGTACGGGGGATACGCCGGCACCGGCCAGACCCGAACCCGCCTCCCCGAAGGCGGCGGCGACCCCTACGGCGGCGCCCCCCGCCGCCCCCGCTCCTCCTCCAGAAGCCTCGTCACCGTCGTCGGCGTCGTCGTCCTCCTCATCGCCGCGATCGCCTTCGCGAACCGGGGCGGCAACGGCAACACCACGGACGACTCCGACGGCGACACGACGAAAACGGCCCCCACGGCGGCTTCGGGAGAACGACCGGTCACCACGAAGACCGGCGGCATCCCCTCCGGCTTCGCCCACGACCAGCAGGGCGCCGAATCTGCGGCCGCCAACTACTCCGTGGTGCTGGTCTCGGCCGACATCCTCAAGCCGGCCCGGCGAAGCGCGATCGTGCAGCAGGTCTTCGTCGCCGAGAAGGTCGACGACCTGGAGGCCAGTCTCAACAAGGCCTACGACGCGAACTTCCTGGCCGATGTGGGCTTGGACGAGAACGGCAACGCCCCGTCCGGCAGCACCTACGTCTCACGGACCATGCCGGTCGGCACCAAGGCCACGAGCTACTCGAACAGCACCGCGACCATCGAGGTCTGGTGCACCGGAGTATTCGGCATGGCCTCGGAAGACACCACCAGCCCGGTGACCAGCGACTGGTTCACCATGACCCTGAAACTTCGCTGGGCCGACGCCGACTGGAAGGTCGAAAGCTTCGCGCAGAAGGAAGGCCCGGCACCGGTCAACGGTGACAACAAGGTCTCGACGGCTGACGAGATCTCGAAGGCCGTCGAGGAGTACGGAGGGTTCAGTTATGCCCGGTAAATCACACCACGTACTCAAGGCCGCCGCAGTTCTCACAGCTGTACAGACTTCGGTCGTTCTGCTGGCCACTCGCGCAGCCGCCGCGCCCACGCCCTCGCCGTCTCCCTCGGCCTCGGACGACCGCTGCGACCTCATCGTCGGCCCCGCCAAGGACTACTGCGAACGCGGAGCCGGCGACAGGGGCAACACCCGTACCCTCCCCAACGACGTAACCACCACCCTCGACCCCCTCTCCTCCCTCGCCCAAGGCTGCGCCGACGCCGCCTCCTGGACCATCGACAAGCTCTCCGCCGCGGTCAACGACACCGCGAACGTCGACTTCACGAACCCCAAGTTCCTGCAGCAGTACGCCGTCGTGTTCGCGGCGTCGACGATCCTCACCCTCGTCCTGTGGCTGCTCGCGGTGGCGAAGCGGGCCGTGCGGGGCGTCCCCCTCACCACGGCCCTCTCGGAAGCCGTCGGCTTCCTCTGGCTGACGGTCCTCGCCTCCGCCTTCACCCCCCTGATCCTCTACACCGTCGTCTCGGCCACCGACGGCGTCACCGACGTCCTCGCCAAAGCCACCGGCGACCAGACGGACACCTTCTTCGGCACCTTCTCCGGCGCCCTGAAGAAGGGCGAGGACATCGGCGGCGGCCCGATCATGCTGATCGTCGTCTCCCTCGTCTCCATCCTCGCCGCCGGCGTCCTCTGGCTGGAGCTGGTCATCCGCGCCGCCCTGCTCTACGTCGGCGCACTCCTCGGCACGGTCGTCTACGCCGGCCTGGTCGACAAGAACCTGTGGGGCCACGTCCGCCGCTGGGCGGGCATCATGATCGCGGTCATCCTCATCAAACCCGTGATCGTGATCGTCCTCGGCCTCGCCGGCGCCCTGTCCGCGGACGACGGCCCCGACGCCTTCTCCGCCGTCGTCTCCGGCCTCGCCATCATCCTCCTCGCCATCTTCGCCTCGGCGATGATCTACCGCTTCGTCCCCGGCTTCGGCGACGAGATCGCGGGCTCCCGCAACAACCGCATCATGCGCGGCGCCGAAGGCAAGGCCGCCGCCGTCATCAGCTCCCCGGCCAGCCTCGTCGCCCAGGGCATCAAGACCCACAGCTCCCGGGCCGACAACAACGGCGGCGGAAACAACACCCCCCGCCCGGCCAACCCCGTATCCGGCGGCGTGGCCGCCCACAGCTCGCGCACCTCGGGCGGAGGCGGCGGAACTGTCCCCTCCGCCGCACCCCCGCCCCGCACGAGCCCGGTCAACACCCCCCACGCCGGCAACACCCGCAACAGCAACCGCACGGGAGGTGAAGGGCGTTGACGACTGATTCCCACGCGGCCCATATGTCCCACTCAGTCACGCCCCGCCGTACGTATCTGATCGGCCGCGCCCGGCCGAACGCGATCATCGGCCGAAACCGCGAGTCCGGCGAGATCGCGCTCATCATCGCGGGCGCGTTCCTCGGCATGATGTGCGGCCTCCTCGTGCCCGTACTCGTCCCCCGCATCGCCCTGCTCACCGGCTTCCCGATGCTCGCGCTCGCCGCGGTGTACGTGCCGTACAAGCGCCGGACCTTCTACAAGTGGTTCGAGATCAACCGCAGTTACAAGCGCAGTCTGCGCCGCGGCACGACGTACCGCTCCACCAACATGGAGGCCGGCACCCGCCTCGACGGCCGTGAGGTCGAGGTCGGCCCTCCGCCGGGCATCGGCCGCATCACCTGGCTGGCCGCGCCCTTCGGACCGGACGAGATCGCCGTCCTCCTGCACGCCGACCGCCGGACCGTCACCGCCGCCATCGAGATCGAGGGCCCCGGCGTGGGCCTGCGCGACTCCGAGGACCAGGAAGCCCTCGTCGACCGCTTCGGCACCCTCCTCAAGCACGTGGCCAACGGCGACGGCTTCGTCACCCGCCTGCAGATGCTCGCGCGCACCCTCCCCGCCGACCCCGACGCCCATGCCAAGGACGTCGCCCAGCGCGGCGACGAACGCGCCCCCGGCTGGCTCCAGCAGTCGTACGACCAGCTCCAGTCGATGGTCTCCACCAGCAGCGAGCAGCACCGCGCGTACCTCGTCGCCTGCATGCACTACTCCCGCGAACTCGCCGCCGAGGGCCACGCCATGGCCCGCGCCGCCCGCCCCAAGGGCCGCAAGCTCGACAAGGACGCCGGCCTCGCCGTCGTCATGGCCCGCGAGCTGACCGACATCTGCTCGCGCCTCCAGGAGGCCGACATCCGCGTACGGCAGCCGCTCGGCCAGGGCCGCCTCGCCTCCCTCATCCACTCCATGTACGACCCGGACCACCCCATCGACCACATCCAGGCCATGACCAAGCGCAACGCCTGGCCCGCCGAACTCGACGCGATGGAGCCGGACTACCTCCAGGCCAAGACCCGCGAGTCCTCCACCCGCGCCCCCTGGTGCCACGCCACGGCCTGGGTGAAGGAGTGGCCGATGACCCCGGTCGGCGTCAACTTCCTGGCGCCCCTGCTGGTCCACACCCCGGACGTCATCCGCACCGTCGCCGTCACGATGGACCTCGAACCCACCGAGGTCGCCATCGAACGCATGCTCACGGAGAAGACCAACGACGAGGCGGAGGCATCCCGCGCCGCCAAGATGAACCGCACCGTCGACCCCCGTGACGTGGCCTCCCACTCTCGCCTCGACCAGCGCGGCGAAGACCTCGCCAGCGGCGCGGCCGGCGTCAACCTCGTCGGCTGGATCACCGTCTCCTCCCGCTCCCCGGAGGCCCTGGCACGCGACAAGCGCACGATAAGGGCCTCGGCCGGCAAGTCGTACCTCAAGCTGGAGTGGTGCGACCGCGAACACCACCGGGCCTTCGTCAACACGCTCCCGTTCGCCACCGGAATCCGAAGGTAGGGCTGCCGCGATGCGGGATCACCCGAGGACCCCTGGAGCCCCACCGCACTTGGAGGTGAAGCACTGATGCGGGACCCGATGTCCGCCCTCACGGACGCCTTCACGTCCTTCCTCTTCGGCAAGGTCGAGACGACCCGCCTCCCCGTGCGCACCTCCACGGGCCAGGCCCAGGCCGTGTACCTGCCGACCGCCGCCCCCGGCCTCGGCGACTCCGGCGTGATCATCGGCCGCGAGGTCTACTCCGGGAAGGGCTACATCTACGACCCCTTCCAGCTCTACGGCCAGCAACTCCCCGCCCCGCACTGGCTCGTCCTCGGCGAGTCCGGCAACGGCAAGTCGGCCCTGGAGAAGACGTACGTCCTGCGGCAGCTGCGCTTCCGCGACCGCCAGGTCGTCGTCCTCGACGCCCAGGGCGAGGACGGCGTCGGCGAATGGAACCTCATCGCGGAGGAGCTGGGAATAACTCCCATCCGCCTGGACCCGACGGCCGCCCTCGACATGGGCATCCGCCTCAACCCCCTCGACCCCTCGATCACCACGACGGGCCAGCTCGCGCTGCTCCGCACGATCATCGAGGTCGCAATGGGCCACAGCCTGGACGAACGCTCCGGCTTCGCCCTCAAGGTCGCCCACGCCTACGTCAACGAGACCATCGTCGAACGCCAGCCGGTCCTCACCGACATCGTCGAGCAGCTCCGCCACCCCGAGCCGGAGTCCGCCGAGGCGATGAACGTCGCCATAGACGACGTACGGGCCTGGGGCCTGGACGTGGCGCTGGTCCTGGACCGCCTCGTCGACGGTGACCTGCGCGGCATGTTCGACGGCCCCACCACCGTGGGCATCGACCTCGACGCACCCCTCATCGTCTTCGACCTGTCCCACATCGACCGCAACTCCATCGCCATGCCCATCCTCATGGCGATCGTCGGCGTCTGGCTGGAGCACACCTGGATCCGCCCCGACCGGAAGAAGCGCATCTTCCTGGTCGAGGAGGCCTGGCACATCATCAACAGCCCCTTCGTCGCCCAGCTGTTCCAGCGTCTGCTGAAGTTCGGCCGACGGCTCGGCCTGTCCTTCGTCGCGGTCGTCCATCACCTGTCGGACGTCGTCGACGGCGCGGCGGCCAAGGAGGCGTCCGCCATCCTCAAGATGGCCTCGACACGGACGATCTACGCCCAGAAGGCGGACGAGGCGAGAGCGACCGGCCGCGTACTGGGCCTGCCCCGCTGGGCGGTGGAGATCATCCCCACCCTCACCCCGGGCATCGCCGTCTGGGACGTCAACGGCAA
The DNA here is from genome assembly GCF_042802995.1 of Streptomyces sp. NPDC057438. Taxonomy (NCBI): domain Bacteria; kingdom Bacillati; phylum Actinomycetota; class Actinomycetes; order Kitasatosporales; family Streptomycetaceae; genus Streptomyces; species Streptomyces sp. NPDC057438. Next base: position 3,208 of record NZ_JBHVDD010000070.1, on the reverse strand, counting down.
CGTCCAGGTGGTCAAACACCTGATCACCGAGACCGAGCGCCCGCTGGTCTTCACCGACCGCGCGATGACCGAATCGTCCGCCGACCACCTGTTGGACGAGGACGACGCCCTGCGCGCCGCCGAGTTGGAGGCGGAGGAACGGGCGGCCGCGTTCGTCGAACACCGGCTGAGCGAGATCGACGGCTACGGCTCCTCCGAGTCGACGGTGGCCTGACCGGGGCCAGGACGAACCCATACGAACAGAGCAGCACGAGCGGGCGGCTACGAGCCGGAACGGACAGGGCCGGGCCGGGCCGGGCCGGGCAGGGCCAGGCAGGGTGACAGCGTGAACGGCGGCATGCGATGAGACCGGACGACCGGCACCCCCGGCAGGGGGGCGGAGGCGGCATTCCCGACGGGCTGCTGATCGCCCTCCTCGGATTCCTGGTGGGCCTGACCCTGCTGGTCTGGTCGGCCACCGGCCTGGCCGGCCTCTTCGCCCACGGCGCCTGGCCCGACGCCGTCACCTTCGGCCGCACCCCTCTCGCCGTACGCAACCTCGTCTCCGCCCCCCAGGACCTCGCCGCCGCCTGGCCGGACACCCCCGCCGAGCAGCTCTCCGGCTACGGCCTCTTCTGGGGCCTCGTCATCAGCCAGCTCATGGTCCTCCTCGTCCTGACCGTCTTCACCATGGGCACCCTGGCCCGCTGGAGGGCCGTACGGTCCCGGGAGAAGGCCGCCCGGCTCCGGACGCAGGCAGCCGAGGCACCCGCAGCCGCCATAAGCGCGCCACCCACCGCATCCCCCGCCCACACCCCGGTCGAACAGACCGCCCCCGCCGAACCCTCCACCGGAGGCAGGACCCCCCACACCACCCCGGGGACCGCCCCCTCGGGGGAGCCGACCGCCCCCCTCCCCCCACGCGGCGGCGGCCTCGCCCCGCCCGCGGGGTTCCCCACCGCACCCGCCCCACCACTCCCGGAACCACGGCACGGCACTCACTCCACAGCACCGACGCCGCCCGCCTCACCGGCCGAGGCCGACGCACCGACCGGCCCGCACCCGGCCGGATGGACACCCACGCTCCCCCCGGTCGTCCTGGGCCCCGCCGCGTCCCGCCGCCCCACCACCGTCCAGGCCGTACGGGACGCCGAGGGCCCCGCCCTGGTGGTCACCTCCGACCCCACGGTCTGGTCGGAGACGAAGGACGCCCGCGCGAAGCTCGGCCCCGTCCTCCTCTACGACCCCGCGCACCGCTGCGACACCCCGGCCCGCCTCCACTGGTCCCCCGTCACCGGCTGCGAGGACAAGCCGACAGCGGTGGCCAGGGCGACCGCCCTGCTCGCCGCCGTCCGCCCCACCGCCAAGATCGACCAGGCCATGGCGGACACCGCGGAAACCCTCCTGCGCAGCTACCTCCACGCCGCCGCCATAGACAACCGCACCATCCGCCACCTGCACCGCTGGGCCCAGGGCGGCAACGTCCAGGAAGCGGTCCGCACCCTGCGCACGAACCCCAAGGCGGCCCCCGGCGCGGCGGGCGAACTGGAGTCGGCCCTCACCTCGCACCCCGAACGCCGAGACATCGCCCAGCAGTTGACGGCAAGGGCCCTCTCCGCGCTCTCCACGGTCAACGTCAGGGAATCCTGCACCCCGAACCGCGCCGACTCCCTAGCCCTGGATTCCTTCGTACACGAAGGGGGAACGCTCTATGTGGTCGGCGACCCCATCGAGGACCCCAAGGCGAACCCCTCCGCCATGCCCCTGCTGACGGCCCTCGCCTCAAGCGTGGTCGAGCGCGGCCGGCGCATGGCCGAACGGTCATCCTCCGGCCGCCTCGACCCACCACTCACCCTGGTCCTGGACGACGTGGCAGCCGTGGCCCCCCTCCCCCAGCTCCCCGCGCTCCTCACCACGGGCCACGACCAGGGCCTCCCCACCCTGGCCCTCCTCCGCTCCCGCGAACAGGCCAGATCCCGCTGGCCGAACGACGAGCTGCCGCTGCCGTAGCGGCCGTTCACGGCCGCCTCAGTGGCCCTTCACGGCCGCCTGAGTGGCCGTTCACAATCGCCGGAGGGCTCGCTCACTCCGCCGGCTGCTCACCCTCGGAGGGCACCGCGTACCCGGCGACGGACGGCCACCGCACGGTCAGCACCACCGACTCCTCCTCCGCGACCCAGGAATGATCCACCCCACGCCCCCAGACCACATAGTCGCCCTGCTGCTCCAGCACGACGCTGCGTCCGGGGAAGTCGACCCGGAACCTGCCGCTGATCAGCACCTGGAGAGCGGTACGTTCCTCGCCCCGAACCCACTGCGCACGCGTGTCGCCCTGTGGGTGTACCCCCCACTTGATCTCCACGTCCTCGCTCCGGCGGGGATCCCCCTCCGCCTTGAAGTGCCCGAGCAACCACCCGCGGTCCAGCGCCGCGTCCTTGCCCGCATTGCCCACATACACGCTGTCGTCCATGCCGCCGAACGCTAACACCGGCTCACCCGGGGCCCCCTACGCGGCCGTCAGCTCGTATTCCAGCTCCCGCGTCCCGTCCCGCTCGACCACCACCCCGCTGCCCGCGAACCCGATCCGTCGGTAGAAGGCCGCGGCCCGCCCGTTCCCCTCGTTCACGAACAACCGCACCCGTTCGACACCGACACCCCGGGCCCACTCCACTGCGGCCGCGAACAGCGCCTCGCCCACGCCCTTCCCCCGGTATTCGTCCCTCAGGAACACTCCCACCAGGTGCGCCTGCCGCCGCTCGACGGTCCCCCCGAAGAAGTCCCGCGTGCCGGCCTCTTCCATGAGGACGGCCACCGTCCCGGCCCACCGCCCGTCCTGGTCCTCCGCCACGAACTGCCGGCGCTCCCGGGCGCCCTCCGCAGCCCCTTCGGTCCGCTCCTTCCAGAAGGAGTCCGGTCGCGCCGCAGCCTCCTGGTACGTCTCCAGGAACGCGAGATGCGCCACGGGGTCCCGCAGCGCCGCCAGGCGCAGTTCCCGCACGTCCCGCCACTCATCAGCCCGCACAGCCCTCACCAGCAGATTCATGCCGGCCACGGTAGTGCCGGGCTGCCGTCGGGTTCATCTGGTTTCTGGCCCGCCCGGATACTCCTGGAAACGCAGAAAGGCCCACACCATAAGGTGTGGGCCTTTCTCAATATTTGTTCGGCGGCGTCCTACTCTCCCACAGGGTCCCCCCTGCAGTACCATCGGCGCTGTAAGGCTTAGCTTCCG